>CAYJHU010000092.1:0-8668 GCA_964369655.1 uncultured Desulfovibrionaceae bacterium
AATTATGCAGAGGTCTCAAATGGTGCAAATAGTTCTCTTAGAAATAATAATTTTATAAATAAAATAGTCAATGTTTCTTTAAAGTAAAATAGTTGATTGTGTTATGCGCGCATGGCACGGCTGGCGTTAAGTACGGCCATAAGAGCTACGCCAACGTCGGCAAAAACAGCTTCCCATAGGCCGGAAACTCCCATAATACCGAGGATTACAAAGACAAATTTTATGCCAAGAGCCATGATAATATTTTGCCAGACAATAACACGCGTAGCCTTGGCAATGCGCAAAAGTTCCGGCACGCGGATGGGGTTATCATCAAGAATAACCACGTCTGCCGTTTCTACCGCTGCCTCAGAGCCAAGGCCGCCCATGGCAACACCAATGCCCGCTGTGGCTAGCACCGGCGCATCATTAATCCCATCACCCATGAAGAGTGTTTCTTTTTCCGGTGCAAGCTCTTGCAATGCTGTGGCTTTATCTTGCGGTAACAAGCGGCTTTTTATGACATCAAGGGGCAGGTCCTTGGCTATGGCTCTGGCTCCGGCTTGGTGGTCGCCGGTAAGCATGGCAAGGGTGCTGACTCCTTGTTTGCGCATTTCTTCAAGTGCTTCTTTGGCTTGAGGTCGCAGGGTGTCTGCTCCCACAAGGCATCCCATGTATTTACCATTTTTAGCCACAAGTGCTAAGGATCCCCCGCTGTAGCTTGCGTTTTCGTCGGCGGATGCATCATGACCATGACCTGTGGCGGCAATGCGCTCAAAGTAGTCGCTGCTGGGTAAGTCGCTGACATCTTTTAGAAGTTCTTGTGTACCCACAAGAATGATGTCAGCGTCCGCTGTAGCAATGACGCCTTTTCCCGGCACTTCTTGTACTTGCAAATTAAGGGTAAGTGGTAATTTTCCAAGGCGCATGAGGGCATCTTTAACTATGGCTTTTGCCAGTGGATGATTGGAACGACTTTCCGCAAGTCCTGCCAGCGCCGTAAGTTCGTCAAGACTCACACCTTCGGCTGGGTGTTTTTGTGTAATACTAAAAGTTCCGTGGGTGAGAGTGCCTGTTTTGTCAAAGGCCGCCACGCGAATATGTTGCAAGGCGTCAAGCACATAGCCCCCCTTAACCAAAATGCCGCGGCGTGAGGCTGCACCAATGCCCCCAAAATAACCAAGGGGGATGGAAATGAGTAGGGCGCAAGGGCAAGAGATTACAAGTAAAACCAAAGCGCGATAGAGCCAGGTAGAGAATGAACCTGCTCCAAAAAGTGGCGGCAGAAGGAAGACGAGTAATGCCACAATTACCACGCCAGGCGTATAATATTTGGCAAAACGTGTAATAAAGCGCTCGGTGGGAGCTTTGCGCGCTGTAGCGCTTTCTACCATTTCTAAAATGCGAGCTACTGATGTATCTGTAAATAATGCGGTTACTTGTATGACTAAGGCTGCGTCTTTATTGATACAACCGGCAAAAACATGCCTTCCTTTTTCGGCTAGTACCGGCAAAGGCTCACCCGTAAGTGGCGCCGTATCGATTTCTGAAGTTCCCTCAATGACGGTGCCGTCTAAGGGGATTTTTTCACCGGGGCGCACGAGCACATAGGCATTGAGAGGAACGTCTTCCGGAGCAAGGTCTTTGCTATTATTGCCATTTATATCACAGACATGTGCAATGGACGGCTTTGCGGCAAGTAAGGCATGGATGGAGCGGCGCGAATTACCGGCGGCCTTTTCTTGCACAAATTCACCAATGCAATAAAAAAGCATAACCCCCACTGCTTCTTCAAGATGTCCAATACCAATGGCGGCTAGAGTTGCGCCGCTCATAAGGGTAAATTCATTGAAGAAATCTTTTTTTATGAGGGATTTCCAGCCTTCGTGCAGGACAGAATAACCACATAAAATATAGGGCAGAGCAAAGCAAATAAGCATCATGCTCCATTTCCAGAAGGCACCCTTTTCTTCAATATGATAGACGTGCTCGCCTATTAGACCAACAACAAGTAATACAGAGCATAAAACCATGGTGGGAATGCCTGGGCCTGGCGCTTCCTCTTCGTGGATAATTTCCTGCCTACCCTTGTCTTGCCATACTTCTAAATATGTCCCTTTTTCAATACCTTCAGCAATGGCAGTGAGTTCTTTTATGGGGTATTCTTTGGTGGATTCAAAGCGTACGCGCTTAGTATCTATATTGATAGAAGCGCCTTCTACACCCTCGAGGCTTAAGAAGGCCTCTTCAATGCGCGCCCCGCACGCAGCACAGTGCAATTTATGAATGGTATAGAAATAAATCATGTTAAGTCCTCATTTGTGTTAGTTATTTTTTTGTGAGATTGTGTATATTTGCTACGTCGTCCTTTTCCATGCCAAGGGCGCAAGGGTCAGACTGCAAGATGGCATCAATACGTTTTTTATCCTCTTCAATACGCGGATTGTCTTTAAGACTTTGCCGTAGCCACTCAAGTGCATTTTCAACTGTTTTATTGGCGGGAGTTTTAGGCAAGATGTAATAGGCCCAGCGCCCGCTTTTTTTACATTCAATAAGCTGGCAGTTGCGCAAAATGGAAATATGCTTAGACGTAGTTGACGGAGCTAACTCTAGAAAAGATGTGAGCTGACAGACACATAGAGGGTCTTCATGCAAAACCATGAGGATACGGACGCGATTTTCATCGCTGAGAGCTTTGGCAATATTACAAAAATGAAACACAAAACACCTCCTGCAATTCGTTATGTGACGAATTATAGGAGGTGTTCAGAAAATGTCAATTAATTTTATAAAAATAAAAATTAATTATATTATTGTACGACTGTTACTTCTTCGATGATTACATTTTCCAAAGGAACATCGTCCATGCCTTGGCGAGAACCTGTTTTTACAACACCAATTTTATCCACGACATTTTGTCCTTTGATAACTTTACCAAAAACTGCATAGCCATAGCCTTGCGCAGTAGGAGCTGTGTAGTTTAAGGCATTGTTATTTTTGGTGTTAATGAAGAACTGTGCCGTGGCGGAATTGGGGTCAGAGGTGCGAGCCATGGCGATGGTGTACTTATCATTGTCAAGACCGTTGGAAGCTTCGTTTTTGATGGGGCTATTGGTAGGTTTGGGTCTTAGATTTGTATCCATGCCGCCGCCTTGAATCATAAAGTTTTTGATAACGCGGTGGAAAATTGTTCCGTTATAATGTCCACGATTTACATAGTCCAAAAAGTTTTTTACGGTAACAGGAGCTTTGGCTTCGTCAAGACGTACAATTATTTCGCCCATATTGGTGCGAATTTTTACTGCTTTGCTGGCAGCATGCAGGTCACTGGTGTTGAAAGCTGTAAATACAAACAAAGTTGAAAGTATAATAGTGCCAAGGGTCAAAATTTTTTTAAGTTTCATACGAATCTCGATTGTTAAAGGTTAGTCTTACGACAAAATAGACACACCCTTTTACTTTTTTCGTGTGCTCTTGCCAAGTAAAAAAAAAATACTCGTCTTGACGCTTGACACTTGTCATGCTAAATTTTCTTATGGCTAAGTTGAAGTATATCATGACTTAAAAGTAGGTGCATAATGAAAACTTATTTGGAACAGTTTCAAAAATACGTGAGCGAAAGCGGCCTAAAAAATACTGCGCAGCGTGCGCGTATTGTGGAGCTCTTTATGACCTCCAAGGGGCATCTTTCTACCGAAGAAGTGTATGACATGGTGCGTACCGTGGATAGTTCTGTGGGGCAATCTACCGTATATCGTACCATGAAGCTTTTGTGCGAATCTGGCCTTGCCAATGAAGTGCATCTTGGCGACGGTATTGCGCGCTATGAGCCTGCCCATGAAGAGCACCATGACCATCTTGTTTGTGAAAAATGCGGAAAGACTGTGGAAATCTTAAGTAAAAAGATGGAAAAGATGCAAGAAAATATTGCGAAAAAGCATGGTTTTACGCCCACTTCTCACAATATGTGTCTTTATGGAATTTGTGCTGATTGTCGTAAAAAACGCTCCAAGGCTTAAGCATCTTCTTTGCTTGCGTCTGGAGTAGAGCGCACAAAAAATAAGGAAAATACGCAGAGTAATGATAATACTGCCACGAGCACAAAGCCGTGGCCAAAGCTTGCGTGTTGCCCAGAAATGCCAAGTATCCAAGGCATAAAACCTACTGAAATAAGTGCCGCTAGAGGCATAATCATGGAAAGCAAGGCTGGCTGTCTTAGTACCGGAATGTGTATGCCGATGAGCTTAAAGACGGAAGGGAAAAGGAAAGCTATACATAGCGGCTGGATGGCTACACCCGTGAGCACGATTGCTTGATACGTCCCGAAGGCCATAAGAAATAAGGCCAAAGCATGTGTAAAAAAACCTGCAAGGATAACCTTTGATGCTGAAAATCTATCTGCCATAAGGCCGCCAATAATCACAAAAACTGGTGTTGCAAGGCGGCTCAAAAAAAGCCAATTATTAGCCCTTTCGGGGCTAAAGTTTTGTTCACCCACCAAAAAAATCTGCAAAATAGAAAAAATAGAAAACTCCCCGCACATGCCAATGGCAATTAAAAGACAAAAAATCCAAGTGTTTAATTGTTTGAATAAAGAGATATTGCTTTTAATCGAAGGCTTTTCTGAGTAGGCATGTCCTCCTTGTCCCCATAATAAAAAGCTTATGCCCACTAATACTGAAAAAGCACCTACCGTTGCAAAAACGGTGTGCCATGTGCCAAAAATAAGTATGATATTTGCCAGCACAGGAATAACTATAAAACCGAGATTTGGGCCAAGCTCGTGAATGCCAATGGCCTTTCCCCAGTCTTTAGTCCGTACCAGCGTACCCAAAATAGCTATGCCTGATGCAAGGTACACGCCGCAAATCATGCCAAAGCAGAAAAACAATATCCATAAGCTATAAAAATCTTGCAAAAGGGGAATGAGCAAAAAGCAGATACCATGCCCTATAATAGATAGGCTTGCCACAACGCGTGGCTTGATAAAGCTCACCAAATAGCCGGTACAAAGCTGTGTGCAAGCAAATCCAATACCTTGCGCAAAAATAAAAGATGTAGATTGACTGTGACTTATGCCAAGGTCAATTTCCATATAGGCAAGGAGAGGGGATATTGTACTGCGCGCCATATAATTGCAAAAAAAAAGTACAGTCACAAAGGCCACTCCTGGCCAAATTTGAGAAAATGGGCGCAATTCTGTAGTGTTCATGCTAGCTCCTTAGGTGAAAATTTAGCAGACGACAAGCTTGCGTGTAAAGGTTTATTGTGAGGTATTGGTCCGATTAATTTCAACAAAAAGCTCGCCCTATTTTTCACAAATTATTAGTCCTATTTTTCACAAGCTCAGGCGAATTCCTACTCATTACCTATTGAAAAAAAAGATAAAATTTATTGACAGAATGATAAATAGAACTTATTGTACAAATCAGGAGAATCGGTTTCATGAGTGATTTAGTGATTGAAGAAAAGAGTTTTTTTGCAAAGACTCTAGAGGCATTGCCAGGTGTTATTCTTTTTACAGCGGTAGCTCTCGCTGCATGGTACATTAACCCTATTATAATGAAAATCTTCCCCATCGTTGAAGAGCTAAAAATCAACGATTTCATCATTGCCATCATCTTAGGTATGCTTATACTAAATACTGTGGGTGTACCGCAAATATGCAAGCCGGGTTTACGATTTTCCACTGTGCTTACCAAGACGGGTATTGTGGTCATGGGGTCAAGCTACACCTTCACATCGCTTTTTGCGAGAGGCATAGAAGCTGTTGTTATTATCGGTGTATTTTTATTTGTAACGGCCATTGTACTCATGTGGCTTAGCAAATGGCTAAAAATGTCTCCTGTGCTTGGTGCATGTATTGCTGCAGCTATGTCTGTATGTGGTGTTTCGGCTGTTGTAGCTATTGCTCCGGCCCTGCATGCAAAGAACGAAGACATGGCTTACACCATTGCCATTGTGCTTATGTTTGGACTTTTGGCACTGTTTGTATTTCCTTTCATCGGTAATATTTTTGAACTTTCAGGCAATCAATTTGGCGCATTCGTTGGTGTTGGTATCATTAACTCTGCGCAGGTGCTCGCCGCAGGTACAGCCTATGGACAAGGCGCTGCGGAAGTTGCCGGCATCTATAACATTGGCCGCGTTATTTTCTTGCCATTCATCGTGCTTATGCTGGTGATGATGGTTGCAAGCCAAGATCCTGCAACCCAAGAAGAAATGAAAAAAATGAATAAGATGAGAGTTATTATTGATAAATTCCCCATGTTTGTGGTGGGTTTTATAGCAGTTGTAACCATCAATACCTTTGGCTGGCTTGATCCTTCCGAAACAGCTGTGGCCAAGAGTTTTAGGGATTGGTGCTTCTTACTAGGTTTTGCTAGCATTGGTTTAACTACGCGCCTAACTGACATTAAGGCTGCGGGCTTGTCCGGTGTTGCTTTAGGATTTGTGGTGGCAGGCATTAAGGCCGCCATTGCATTGGCTGTGGTCATATATTTCTTACAATAATTGGTTTTGTATAATATATGTGTAGTTTTTAGGTAATCATATAACAAGAGGTTAATTAAATGTGGAAGAAAATTTCGAAGAGCAGACAGCAGGATCTCGTGGTAATTTTTCTAGGACTCTCGTTGGTCATGCTCACCAAGGTATTTGCATAGCATGCCTTGTAAACGCTAACCGGGGAAGGTTTATCCTTCCCCGTTTTTTAGCCCCCTACACTACACATGCACACTTTGTTGCATGTTATTTTGTGTCTCAAAGCTTGAGCCATTTTGGCCTTGTGGATTCACTTGCACCGGCAACTGCCATGCATGAATTTGTTGAGTATACGCAAAATTTAGAGCGCAAAGAGGCAGAAGAGTGCTTTGCCGCGCTATATGCCAATATTCCTCCCGAAAGAATTCGCCTTCAAATCATCTACGACAAAAAAGCTTGGGAAAAATTGTTGCAAAGCCTGCAGAATGATTTTCATGAAATTTGTGTTTTAGAATAATTATTCTTAACGATTTCGCAGCTTACGTCAACGTGTCTCTTTATTTTCATTTCTTGTTTGAATAGCTTGAGTCTTTTTTCACATTTGGCGCTTATTTGTTCTTTTTTTCTCAAAAATGACAATTTTTCTTTGTTAAAATAACAATTTTTTATCGTTTGCCACATTGTTGTAACAATGTATTATGCAGTCGTGTTCGGCATTAATTTTAGCAAAGGATAGAGCAATGAAAGTATCTCCCAAAACGTGGTTGGCAAATGAAAAAGTGCTCTGGAGCATAATCGTTCCCATGGTGCTTGCTTGGTCTCTTTCTTGGTCACTTTGGCCTATTGTTCTGTAATTTGCGTAAAGCTGTAAGTGCGCATAATAAAGCTCGCATAATAGCGAGTCCCCCCTCCTCATGTGGGCTTTATGTGCGTAATTACGGCAAAATGCCGGCTTAAGGGTTTATTTATTAACATTTAACATGCACTCAAAAGGAGTCTATCATGGATTTACAAACACAAGTAACAATCATCACCGCCATTTGCGCTTTCGCTTCCGTTATCACTGCTATTGTTGGCGTACGCTTGTACGGTGAAAAATAATAAGCATTTTGCCTTTCTTTTTCACGAAAAAAACAGTGTGGATGAGGGATAACCTCATCTGCACTGTTTTTTTTAGTTCCTAAAATATAAAGAAAATTTTTTACTTTGTTTTTTCGCTTTTTATGTTAGAAGTATTTGCTGTAACACATGGTTACACTAAGGAGTAATTGATATGACACTAAGATATATGGAAGTTTTTTTAGCTCTTGCGCGCACCCCTAATATGAGGGATGTGGCGCAACATATGTTTGTGTCACAAGCAGCTATCTCCAATGCACTGCGTGAGTTTGAATCAGAAATCGGTCTTGAGCTTTTTGATCGCGTAGGGCGCGGAATTCGTATTAATGAAAAAGGCCGATTGCTAGAAAAACGCCTTGCCCCAATTTATCATCAATTAAGTAATGTGCTTGCCTTGCTCTCCAGTGATGAGCTTTTTGGCAAGCTCTTTGTGGGGGCTTCTGTAACGCTGGCCAACTGGGTTATTCCGCAGGTGCTTTATGATATGAAAAATCACTTCCCGCATGTTGAGCTTGATTATGTATCGGGAAATACAGGTGAAATTGTTCAACAGGTAGAAAACGGACACCTGGATATTGGCTTTGTAGAAGGGGATGTAGATACGGTCAGCTTAACTGTACTGCCCATTGGCAGTGAAGATTTAGTAGTTGTGACGGCAGATCGCGAGCTTGCCAGTAAGCCTCATACTATTGAAGAGTTGATGGAAAGTTTTTGGCTTTTGCGCGAGGTTGGCTCCGGCACACGCGAAACCTTTTTGCGCCACATTACCCCCCTTGGTCTTCGCCCCAAAGAATTTTTGGAGCTAGCCCATACCGATGCCATTAAGCAAGTATTACAAAACCCAGGCACGCTTTCATGCCTGTCCCCGCATGTGGTCAAAAGAGAATTGCAGGACGAGGTGCTTTTTGTGGTGCCGGTAAGCAATATGCGCTTTGATCGCACTTTCTATTGCATTGAACGTAAGGAAAGCGGCTCAACCCCACTACGCGAAGCTTTATTTACAGAGCTAAAAGAACGCTTGGTTTTATAATATTTTTTTCTTGGGAGGCGCTGCCTCCCAAACCCACCGCCAAAGGGGATTATCCCC
>CAYJHU010000093.1:0-8619 GCA_964369655.1 uncultured Desulfovibrionaceae bacterium
TTTTTCCATGAGGAAAACTTACCACTAGAGTGAAACGATGTCTATGAATCACACACGTAAGCCTTGTACAGGTCTAAAATCCCCTGGAAGGTTGGCCTTACGTTTAATACGCTCTGTCAATTTGCGTATGTCCTGCCTTTTACCGCCGCTGCGAGGAGAGGGGAATACGTATGAGCATTTTGCTTGTTTTATTGACCTTTACAACAGAGGGCATGGGAATAGTCATATTCTTCACATTTTCCATGGTTATGGAAGCAAACTAGGACCGATAGCATGACGGGCAAGACTTTTGTGCACATGGTATTGACGCAAAATATGAAAAGCCACGCCCCATCCACAGCAAAGGAACGGATAACAAGCATGGACTTTCTGGCAATATGGCCGCCCATGCTCAAACCATAGCTATATCCACAGTATCTGCCTTCCGGCACATTTACCCCCCCAAAAAAAACGAAGAGAGCATAGAATTAAAATGTACCAAAAATGTACCACTAATGCCCAAAAACACCTCATGAACAAAAAAAGGTTTCCGTTTTCTAACGTAAACCCTTTAATTATATGGTGCGCTCGGCAGGAATCGAACCTGCGGCCTACCGCTTAGGAGGCGGTCGCTCTATCCAACTGAGCTACGAGCGCAAGTGTTGCACGGTTTTGGAAAAAAGTCGTGCAACAGGTATTATTTATGCTATTTTGTCAAGTTCAGCCTTGATGCTGTCCATGGTAACGTCGCCGCCGCTGATGCGAGCAACTTCTTCGCCGCCTTTGTAGAATAAGAAGGTGGGTAGGCCAAGAACTTTCATGGACATGCAATGACGGCGATTTTCAGAAGCGTTAAGCTTGCAAAATTTTACCTTGCCTTCATAAGAAGCTTCGAGGGCTTCTACGTGGGGTAAAAGCTCAAGGCATGGGCCGCATTGTGGTCCCCAAATGTCTACCATTACTGGGGTTTGGCTTTGATTAACTTCTGCTTCATAATTGTCTTTATCTACAACAAACATTGTGAACTCCTTTGTGTTTTATAATAAATTTAGCGTATTATGCTAATTTATTTTAATGGTTAAGATAGGCATAAGCGGTCATGGCAGCGCGTGCTCCATCAGCAGAGGCGGTGACAACTTGGCGTAAATTGGTGTCGCGCATATCGCCGGCGGCAAAGATGCCGGGCACGGAAGTGCGCATATCAGGATCTGTTTTAATCCAGCCGCCGTCAATGCATTCTACAACGTCATTTAAGTAATTATTGTTTGGACTTGTGCCAACAAACATAAATACGCCGTTCAGTTCAATGGTAGAAATTTCTTGAGTCTTAACGTTTTTAACTTTCACGCCTTCCACAATGCCATCACCATAAATTTCTTCCACAACACTGTCATATACAGGAATAATTTTGGGGTTCTTAAGGGCTTTTTCCACCACAACCTTATCGGCTCTAAATTCGTCACGACGGTGGATAATATATACTTTCTCGGCAAAACGTGCAAGATAGCAAGCTTCTTCTACGGCAGTATTACCGCCGCCAACTACGCACACATCAAGCTCTTCAAACATATTGGCATCACATACTGCACAATAGCTTACGCCCTTGCCAATGAAAATTTGCTCGCCCTTGCAGCCAAGTTTGCGGAAATGCGCACCGGTAGCAAGAATAAGAGCGCCGGCTTCCAGCTCACCCTTATCAGTGACAACAATTTTCTTTCCGTCGCGCATTTCAATCTTTTGCACAACTGCGGTACGAAATTCTGCCTTAACATGGTCGGCATGAGCTCTGAAATTGTCAGCCAAACCGGTTCCGGAAGATTCGATGGTACCAGGCCAGTTTTCGATTTCACTGGTCAAAAGAATTTGGCCACCGCTACCGCCTTTTTCAAGCACAAGCACATCAAGGCCAGCGCGTTTTGCATAAATGGCAGCACTTAAACCGGCTGGACCTGCACCAATAATGATTAGTTCACGTTTTTCCACAAGTAATCCCTTCTTGTTGAGTAATTTTCTGCGGGAAAAGCCATCTTCTCCCGCAGAGATTTATTTAGTCATTAAGGACAAATTGTTCCTTAGTGTCTATTTGTAATGCTTCTAAAGCTTTTTCCACCAAATGGCGGCGTATTTCTTTTTCTTCCGCTGCATCCAATTTAGGGTCACCTAAAGGATAAGGGATAGAAATGGTGGGAATGATACGATTTGCTCCCACGCTTTGTGATATGGGCACGATGGTTGCCATATGCACCACAGGAACTTCTGCTGTATCTTCAATGGCTTTGGCAAGCGTTGCACCGCAACGCGTACAAGTTCCTCAGGTGGAGGTGAGGATAACCCCGCTTATTCCTCCGGCTGCTTTGAGCTTTTCACCAATTTCTGTCCCAAAGCGCTTGGAACTGGCCACTGCCGTGCCATTGCCAACGGTGCTATAAAATACATCGTATAATTTAGCTATCTTGCCTTCTTTTTCCATATCACGCAAAACGTCCACAGGCAAAATCCTGTCTGGGTCAAGATTGGCATAGGTTTGATCATATCCACCATGAGCAGTGATATACTCGCCTTCGCGCAAATTATCAATACCAGTGATGTCATATCCACCATAATTTTGTGCCGAAGACGCCGCAATGTGATCGGGGTTGCCTGCTGGCACAATACCGCCTGAAGTTACAAGAACAATGGTGGCCTTGCTCATGTCTGCAATGGCAGGGCGCGGCTCCACGCGGTCAAAAAGTGGCATTTGATATTCTGTCTCAAAGGGCAAGCCATTGAGTTTTTTTACTAAAATATCCACGGCGCGCTCTGCACCGTTTTTCTCATAAAACATATTTTCACGGATGCCTTTACCAAGCAGGCAAGGGCACGTGACCTTGGTTACTTCTTCTTTAGCCAAAAGCTTCAGTAGAACCTGCGCCATATCCGGCACTGCTGTACGCATACCGGCGGCATTATTGGTGGTTTCTACGATGTGAACTTCTTTGCGGTATAAATCGGCACCGGGGTTTTCGTGGTATAGGGCTGTAACGACAGGAATATCGCACTCTTTAGCCACATGCGCGCACACCGCACCGCAAGCGGTACCATAACGACCGGCATTAAAAGCCGGACCGGCAACCAGCGCATCAATTTTTTCTTTTTTAACAAAATCCACAAGCTCTTTGCACACCGCATCCATATTGGTGGCAAAATAGTTATCGCCGCAAATGAAGGTATTTACAATTTCAGCTTTGTCACCCAAGGCGGCTTTGAGTGCCATGCCAGGCCCCACAACACCCTCACGCACCTGCGGAGTGATATCTGCTTTTTCTTCACCGCCAACGCCGGCAAAAAATTGATTCAAATAATGTAAAACACGATAAGCCATGATATTACTCCTCCTTTATAGGGTACGGGCGCCATTGCGCGTAAAGCCAAGCTCATTGGTGGCAGAAACGATGGCTTGAATTTCTACTTCCAAGCTGCCATCATCTTTGACAGAACCAAAGAACCCACCGGCAAGATTTTCAGCCACAGGCATGTCCCCAATAACCTTATCCATAGGCGGTAAAGTGATAAGCATATTTGCATTACCAGCGGTCACGCATGCATTGGCGGCCGGGCAAGCATCGGCAAGAGATTGGCTAGCCCCGTCGCGTCCGGCAAATTCATCGGTAATGAGCACGGTGCGTATGCCCTGCTTTTCTGCTTTCCAGCAATTCATAATAAGATCGGCATCAGGATTGCCAAAGCCTTCTTCAGAAATCACAAGACCATTGACGCCCAAGAGCAAGGCAAGTTTAATGGAGAAGTTAGAGCTACGATTTTTTTCCTGCAAGGTAACATTTTCATTGGTAATTATCACACCAACAAAGTTTATATCCTTGCCATGTCTATCAAAAAGAGCTTTGATCACTGGATTATTTAAGTGCACATAAGTATTATTTTTATCGCACGCAGATACGCAGTTACCGGAAACAATGGCGCCGTCCATAATTTCTGTGGGGCTAATTAAGGTTGGAACAATAACCTTAGCGTCGCAGCCATACACCCAGGTATCGTGCATAAGACCTTGAGATTGCAACATATATAAATATGCTACCTTAGGTAAGTCCGGATAGGCCTGCATGGATTCAGACAAGGGCGGGAAATCATAACTTTCTATATTGTCGGCAACCACATTGTCTTTGCATTTTGAAGCAACATAGTGAGCTGTTTTAAGGCCAACCATGCGGCAAGCATGCTCAAAGTGGTGTAGCACAACGCCTTCCTTGGGAGTAATATAAATCACAAGGTTAGCGGTTTTTGAAAAAGGCGTATAGTCTGCGCCGGGGCCGCTCATGTCAATAATCCCTTCTTGCGGCGCAATGAGCCTGCCCGTGGTGACCACGGCAGCGCCATCAAGGACGAGAGTTTTACCATCGCCCACGGTTTCCACATCGCCAATAAAGCCGGGAAAAACTTCCTTGGTGCTCTCCAGTTTGCAACGAGGTTCGATAACGTCCTTTACGGGCAAAATACGCACACTCTCGCCGGGATGGGCCACGTGCAATTCAATACTTTCAAGACGTTCGTCTTCTAGAAGCAGAGCTGTAAGCTCTTGGGGATTGACCGTAACAGTGCCATTTTTATAGCATGTTTCAGAGCCTAACTCCCACTTTTTAACTTGAATTTTGTGTAGTTCTAATTTCACATCATTCTCCAAAGGTTAAAAATAACAATTACATAACCACATTTGATGCGGCAAGGGTTGCCCGCATCAATTCCTTATCAATCAAAGCACAGTCTGCCAAATATGCGGCATTTTCAGCATTTGTACAGCTCGGGTTCAAGAGTTTTTGTGCTATGGGTAAATAGAGGTGCACTGCCTCTTCAATAAACTTTAAGCTCTCAATATTTTTATCTTTATAAGAATTCATATTATATCCATAGGAGTGTTGATCCGCGCATTGGAGGAGCAGACTGCGATAAGGTTGCTGGCCGGGGGTAAAATTACCATACAGGGGATGATTGAGCAAAATCCAGCCTTGATGCACAAGGTCTCTGCCTTGCACAAAGACGTCGTAGCACGTGCCATCTACATGATGCACAGAAAAATTTGGGGGAGATTCTTGGGGTTTTTGACGAAAATAAGAGGCATTATTTGTTATAAGGCGAAACGAATGCGACATTGTGTTTCCTTTTTTCACTCAACAACGTACCTTACTGTTAAACATGCTGAATATAATTAAATATAACACATGCCATTTTTTTCACGATATCCAATTCACCTTGCCATGTCAAGGCTTACATGCTAGTCTACTACGTATTCAAATTACAATATTATCAGGGAGATATTATGCGCACTTGGACAAAGTTTCATACCATGTGGACCATGTCGCTTTTTGGCACGGCTGTTGGCGCCGGCATTTTATTTTTGCCAATCCAAGCCGGCATGGGTGGCATGTGGCCTTTGATAATTATGACCTTGCTGGTCGGCCCCATGACTTACTATTCCCACCGTGCCTTGTCGCGTTTTGTGCTTGCCTCTTCTAAGCCAGGAAGCGACTTCACAGAAGTTGTGGAGGAATTTTTTGGGCAAAAAGCCGGATTTTTAGTCACCCTGCTCTATTTTTTCGCTATTTTTCCTTTTCTTTTAGTTTATGGCGTGGGCATGACCAACAGTGTTGAATCATTCATTGTCCATCAACTTGGCATGGCCTCCCCTTCGCGCGTCATCCTTGGCACAGCGCTCAGCGCCATCCTCGTAGGCATATTTTTACTTGGTGAAAAAACCGTCATAAAAGTCACCGAAATAATGGTTTATCCACTTTGCATTATGCTTTTACTGCTTTCTCTCTCGCTTATACCGCATTGGAATTTTGAAATTTTTTCTTCAACACCGGCGACCAGTCTGACATGGCAAGGATTGCTTGCTACCTTTCTTTTAACCATTCCTGTCTTGGTTTTTTCCTTCGAGCATTTCCCTGCCATTTCTTCCTTCGCAAAAGCCATACAGGAAAAATTTCCCAACGAAAAAGTACAGCAAAGCGACAAAATTTTGCGCATCACTGCTGCATTATTGCTTTTCTTTACCATGTTTTTTGTGTTTTCTTGTTTACTCTGCTTGAGTCATGAGGATTTACTAGAGGCAAAAGAAGAAAATATTGCTATCATTTCATATTTAGCCAACAAGCTTGGAGCGCCATTTATTTCATGGTTTGGACCATTTATCAGCATTCTTGCCATTGGTTCATCATTTTTTGGGCACTATCTTGGTGCGCGCGAGGGGCTTGAGGGCCTTACACATAAGACTTGTAGATTGCTGGGAAAAACAGCCAACATATCAGTGCTTCATAAATTAATGCCACTTTTCTTTTTTGTGAGCATCAGCATTGCCGCCATCGAAAACCCCAGTATTTTAGATATAATCAGCACTCTTGGCGGCCCCATTGTGGCATTAATTCTTTTTATAATGCCCATGTATGCCATTCACACCGTGCCGGCCATGAGACCCTATGCTAAAAAATGGAGCAATATCTTTGTGACCTTTATGGGGCTGGTGGCCATTGCCGGCTTATTTTATAATATAGGATTGGATTATTTATAAATAATGATTATTTTTTAAAATACTCATTGGAGTCTGCGGGAGCCTGTTCCCTTGCATTGCTGGTGTATTCACGGAGCACAGAAGTCACTGTTATTTTATAGCTTTCAAAAAGTTCTGTCTTGCCCTGCAGCTGGCTCATTCTATGCTCAACGGTGTTGCGCCAGCGACTAAGAGCCTCCTCGCTCTCCCAAATATTCATGGAAAGCACCTTATCTGCATCGTTCAAACTTTGAAAGCGCTCCATGGCTACAAAGCCCTCAAAGCCCTCAAGCATGGGCTTAAGCATGGCGGCAAGCTCCAAGTATTTTGCCTTGCCTTCCTTGGTGGGTTTTACCTCAAAAAGTACGATATATTTACTCATTTATTCTTTTTCTCCATATTAAGTAAAAACTCCTTCATCTCAAGGCCGCCTGCATAACCCACCAATTTTCCCGAGGAGCCAATAACCCTATGGCACGGCACAATGACCGTAATGGGATTTTTATTGTTGGCAAGGCCAATGGCGCGGCTGGCCTTGGGATTACCCACCGCCACGGCAATATCCTTATATGAACGTGTTTCACCATAAGGAATGTCACACAAAGCGTTCCAAACTTTCTTTTGAAATTCAGTACCATAGAACTTATAGGGCACGTCAAAAGTTTTTCTTTTCCCTGCAATATATTCGCACAGTTGAGTATAAACATTTTCAGTCAAAGGAGTTTTTGTTCCAAAATCTTTGATATCTGTGTCATGAAGTTTTTTGAAAAAAACTATCTGCTCGCCTTCATACGCAATTTTGAAAAAACCAAATTGGTTTTCATATATGGCAAATCCTTGCATATTACATCCTTTATTTTTATAATTCAGTGTGTTTTTCAGCATCGATTAGTTACATTTATCTTCACTAAAATATACATATCTACAAAATACATTTCTTCCGAAAAATGCACATGCAATTAGAAATATAATGACGCTATAATTCTAAGCACAATTTGCTTGATATTGTAAGTGCCAAATGCTAGCAAAAAAAGCTAGCCCGTGATGATATTTTTAATAACTAAGGAAAATATAATGCCCCCACTGATTGCTGGTTTGCACGCGAACTTACACCGGGAGTACTTGAAAAAGCTGGAGCAACAAGCTCAAGCGTAACAGGCCCTTATGCCAGCCCTATCATGTGGAAACATCCCGACGAGCAGGTGTAAATTTAATTCTACACAAGTGCCATTTGCGCTACTTCTTCTGCGTGAATTTGAGTTGTATCAAAAACAGGTATGGCAACATCTGTTTTTGATACAAGCAGACCTATTTCAGTACAACCCAAAATCACACCTTCCGCGCCTAGCTTTTGTAATTTTTGTATAATTTCAATATATTTTTTTTTCGAGGCGCTCAGTATTTTTCCTAAACACAATTCTTCGTAAATAATATCATTGACAATCTCAATGTCTTTTTCATTGGGAATAAGCACATCAATGCCATTATTAATAAGCACTTGCGTATAAAAATCTTCTGTCATGGTGTATTTTGTACCAAGTAAGGCAACTTTATTTAATTTTTGCATCTTAATTGCTTTTGCGGTGGCTGCAGCAATATGAAAAATAGGGATATTAATTTTTTCGGAGATTTGCGGGGCTACTTTGTGCATGGTATTTGTGCAAATAACAATATAATCTGCACCTGCCCTTTCAAGCTTTACGGCAATATCAGCAAGAAGTTTTGCACTTTCATCCCATTCACCTTTTGCTTGAAATGCTTCAATTTCTGCAAAATCTACACTATACAATAAAATTTTTGCAGAATGTAGCCCGCCTAAAAGCTCTTTTGTTTTTTCATTGATAATTTTATAATAAGACAGTGTGCTTTCCCAGCTCATTCCGCCAATTAAGCCTATTGTTTTCATAATTTCTCCGTTAAATATGGCAACTTTATATATCTTTGCAGGAAAAATTTAACGCCCATTTTTCAATAAAGCGAAAAATGGGCGTTAAAAGATTTGCAAAAGGGAGTTTTTCCCATTTTTATAAAAGCTTAAGCTTTTTTTTCTATTTTTGCCCAGCTATCCTTAAGGGTAACAATACGGTTAAAGATGGGGG
>CAYJHU010000094.1:0-8605 GCA_964369655.1 uncultured Desulfovibrionaceae bacterium
TCAGTGCTGACTATTTAACGCATAAAGCGCAGTTTTTGGGGTGACTCAAGAGGTGAGTGTTGCAACGGATTACTAAAGAGCGTAGAAGCCTCGTTATTGCTGGCAAATATGACGATGTCGTTTTTTTTATATTTTTTGACGCAAATATTAATGATTTTACTTTCGCTTGTCGCTAATCTCTTTGTATACATAAGGAGTAAAAAGCTTATGCCATGGATAATTTGTGTTTTATGTGCCTAATTTGAGCTTTGTCTCTTATTAGGATCTGGCTGACCGTGGTAGGCATGCGTCCGTCGAGTGTTTCATTAATTTTTTTGGAGGTTATTATGAAAAAATTTGTATGTGCTTGCGCTATGTTTTTATGTTTAATAATGGCTGCACAATCTTTTGCAGCAACCTTACGTATGGCAAGTCACTATCCTGTGGAACATTTAAGTACTCAGGTTATGAAAGATATTGCAAAAAAAATTGAAGAGCGCACCAAGGGAAAATTTGTTGTAAAACCTTACCCTGCTAATCAATTGGGCGACTACACATTAGTTTTTAATGAAGTATCCCAAGGGGCAATTGAAATCGCTTTGATTTTTATTCCAAGCCAATTAGATCCTCGTATCGAAATGAACTCTCTCCCATATCTTGTGACAAATTATGATGAAATGAATAAAATATACGCCCCAGGGTCAAATTTTTATAGCATTTATGATGATTTACTTAAAAAGCAAAATATTAAGCTTTTAGGAGTATGGGTGGAAGGTTTTATTGGCGTTGGTATGACCAAACCTGCTAAAGATCCTTATAATCCTAATGTAAGTAAAGAACGCGTCATTCGTGTGTCTTCTATGGAAGCATATAAACTTAATGCTGAAGCCATGGGCTTTTCTACAACCAATATAGCCTATGCAGATTTGTATCCAGCTTTACAAACAGGTGTTGTTGACGGTTGGATTGGTGGTACCCCCACATTAAACATGCTCAGCTTCGGTGATATTCTTAAAGAATACATTCCATATAACAGCATGGTTGAAAGTCTTGGTTACATTATGAATTTGGATAAGTGGAATGCTTTGACCCCTGAAGAACAAAAGGCTTTCCAAGATGTATTTAATGAAGCTACAGCCGTCAGCCGTGAAAGCGCTAAGAAATTAGATGCGGAATTTATGAAGAAAATGGCTGATAAAGGCATTAAAATTCATGAAATACCAACAGCTGACGTGGAAAACATGGCAAAAGTTGTACGCGAAAAAACTTGGCCTGTCCTTGAAAAAACACTTGGCAAAGATATTATGGATAAAATCCGTGAAGATATTGCCAATTTGAAGAAATAAATACAAAAGGGGACTTTATAAGTCCCCTTTATTCTTGGTTTCTGCTAGAATTTTACATTAACATTATTTCTGTCAACTTTATTAACGGAACTCTTGTTTTGATATTTAACAGCTGCATAAAAATAGTACTTATGTCTGGACAGTGTTTGGCTGTTGTCCCAGTCAATGTCATGTTTTCATATGAAATACTAAATTTTACAGGCTGAGCCCAAGGAGATTTTATGCCCGAGATGACCCAAGTCTCTTCGACCATGCCAGAGAACTATGACGCTCTTTTAGAGCGCTTTACTCTACGATTACAAGATACTGGACTCGTTTGGAAATATTTGGAAAAAATGCACTGTATACTTGTGTGTCTTTCTTCCTTTGTTATAGTGCTGGCCATTTCTGCCACAGTTATTATGCGCTACGTGTTGGACACAAATCTTTTTGGGATTGAGGAGTGGATTTTATTAGCCTCCTTTGTTCTCTACTTTATGGGAGGAGCACAAGGAAGTTTTGAACGTTCACATATTTGTGCAGATTTTTTAGAAAAATTCATGGTACGCCGAGGTTGGATTGGAGGCTATTTATTGGTTCAACGTGGGCTTGAGTTAATAATAAATTACTTCTTCGTCTATTGGGGATACCTTATGCTTTCATGGAGTATCACGCGCTGGCCCATGACAACAGTGTGGAAAATTCCCTTCGCTGCGCCTCAGTCTTTTATTGCTTTAGGTTTTGTACTCATGGCATTGTACAACACAGTCCAATATATTCATGTAATACGCACAATTTGCGCTATGCGCCGAGAGGGAAGTTTATGATTGTTTTTTTTACTATTCTTGTACTTATAGTGACTCTTGTTATGGGGATGCCCATACCATTTAGCTTCGGTGCAGCGGTGCTTTTTATTGCCACAATGGGAGATTACCAGTTTGCAACTCTATTGCCTGGAGGATTTAGCAAATTAAATACAGTAGTTATCTTGGCTATACCTCTTTTTATGTATGCAGGAGCCATTTTTCACCGAGGCAAGGTGGCTGAACCCTTAGTGGGGATGGCTGAAATATTTTTTAAGCGTATTCACGGAGGGCTTGCAGTTGCTTCAGTAATTGCTTCTGGCCTTTTTGGTTCTATTTCCGGTAGTGCTGCTGCAACATTATCGTGTGTGGGGAGTATTGTATTACCAAAAATGAATGAGCAGCGCTATCCTTCTGGCGTTACATGTGCTCTTATAGCAAATGCGGCTCCCTTGGGTTTGCTTATTCCCCCAAGTTCCATCCAAATTTTATACGCATGGGTAGGGCAAGTGTCTGTGCTGGCGTGTTTTTTGGCCACAATCATTCCAGGGATTATTCTCATGACCTTGCTAAGTGTCGTGAGCCTTTTTCTTTTGCGTAAAAGTCCTATAACATGCCCAGATGAGTTGCGTAATCTTACAAAGTCTGTTGTTGTAAAGCGCACCAAAGCGGCCATGCCTGCTTTTTCTATGCCGGTGCTTATACTTGGCGGTATTTATGGTGGTATTATGACCCCGACCGAAGCTGCTGGTATTTCTGTGATTTTAGCGGTTGTCTTAGGTTTTTGGGTGTATCGCGGCCTTACATGGAAAAGTTTTATTGAAGCTACATTTGAAAGCGGTACTACCACTGGTGTTGTCATGGTCATGCTCTTTGTGGTTATGATTTTGAGCCGACTTTTTGTGTTTGAAGATTTTTCTAATGTGATTTTAGAAGCTTTGCGTAGTGTTTCTCAAGACCCTATGATGATTATGCTTATGCTCAATGTATTTATGATTATTATAGGAATGCTTATGGATGATACCAGTGGGGTGCTTATTTGTACGCCGATTTTGCTTCCAATAGCACGAGAGCTTGGGGTATCTCCCATTCATTTTGCGGCTATCCTTGGAGTAAATTTAGGCATGGGTAACATTACACCTCCTACAGCACCTTTACTGTACTTGGCAGCGCGTGTGGGGAATACTCCTGTAGCAAAAATTATGCGCCCCACTTTGTGGTACATACTTTTTGCTTGGTTACCGACTTTGATATTAACCATATTGTTTCCTAAAATTTCACTCTTTTTGCCAGAGTTATTTCTTGGATAAAAATAATGGTTTATATAGCATTCTCAGAGAAGAGTAGAGTAGATGGTGTAACATGCGTGTAGCTATAGTACCTCTGCCGCGCTTTAATATGACAGTTTTTGGCTGTACTATCGATGTGTTGCGCTACGCTGCCGATGATAGCGACAACAGCCGCCAAGCATATTGTCAATGGGATGTTGTAAGTCTGCAAGATACTGTCATTACAAGTAATAGCGATGTATGTATTGGCACTAAACTTGTGGAAAATTTTGATGAATATGACGTTATCTTGATGGTGGGAGGTGCTCTTTGCCAATGGCCAGAACACATGACTTTATTGAAACAAAGTTTGTGGCGGGCATTGCATAAGGGGAGTATTCTTGGAGGCTACTGTACCGGAAGCTTTGCTTTGGTAGATGCGGGTATTCTAGAAAATCAAGCAGTTGCTGTACACTGGCGCCATCAAGGTGATATGAAACGATTATATCCTCATATTCAGATAGCATATGGACAGTTATATAGACTAGAAAATAATGTTGTCACTTGCGTTGGTGGGACAGTGGCTCTTGATGCAACCATTGAACTTGTTAAAATTTTTCTAGGTGAACGGCGAGCTATGAAAGCTTTACCGGATTTATTGGTGGATAGCCATCGTTCCCAAACCATGGAGGTAACAGAATTTGATTATCTTCTGCGTTGCGGTGATGGAATTGTGATGCAATCGATGCAAATCATGATGGAAAATATAACAGTGCCTTTGAGTGTTCGCGACATAGCCGCACGTGTTGCGGTTTCTTCTCGAACGCTTGAGCGGCGATACCAAGAGATTGCTGGCATAAGCCCAGCAGGAGTGTACAAAAAATTACGTCTTGATTATGCGCGCAAAGCTTTACTGGACACCGAGCAAAGCTTAGCAACCATAGCAATGGAAATGGGCTTTGCTGATACATCTCATTTTTCGCAATCTTTTCACAAAGAGTACTGTATCCTGCCAAGTCAATACAGAAAAGTTTATAAGAATACCGATACAAAGCCCGGTATGTATTCAGTATTTCAGTGTTTGGAATAGTTAAAAAAAGACGAATTGCATGCCATGAAGTTTTGTATGGTCTGCTATATGGATGTGAGGAAAAGGCATTATAGCCTACAAGTATAACTTAACTAAAATAATAAAAACTATAAGGAGATAAAAATGTCCCTAAAATTTTTAAACCAATTGAATCAAGATCTTGAGAATATACGGCAAGAAGGATTATACAAAACAGAGCGTATTATTGTTTCTTCGCAACAAACAAAAATTATGGTAGAAAATTCGCCACCTGTACTTAATTTTTGTGCCAATAATTATTTGGGTTTGGCCAATAATTTAGAAATTATTGAGGCAGCTAAACAGGGAATGGATTCTCATGGTTTTGGCCTTGCGTCGGTACGCTTTATTTGCGGAACTCAAGATATTCATAAAAGCTTAGAGCGTGAAATTGCAGAATTTTCTGGAATGGATGACGCCATACTTTATACATCATGCTTTGATGCAAACGGTGGTCTTTTTGAAACATTATTGGGCCCTGAAGATGCTATTGTTTCTGATGCGTTAAATCATGCATCCATCATTGACGGGGTACGTCTTTGCAAGGCGAAGCGTTATCGCTATGCCAACAATAATATGGATGATCTTAAAAAACAATTGGAACAAGCTCGTAGCGATGGAGCACGCCATATACTTATTGCCACCGATGGTGTTTTTTCTATGGATGGTGTTATTGCAAACCTAAAAGGTGTGTGTGATCTTGCAGATGCATATGATGGGCTTGTTAGGGTTGATGATTCTCATGCAGTAGGTTTTGTAGGGGAAGAAGGACGCGGTACACATGAATTTTGCGGCGTTATGGATAGAGTAGATATTATTACCGGTACGCTCGGAAAAGCGCTTGGCGGTGCTTCAGGCGGCTACACCGCAGCACGTCAACCCATTGTGGATATGTTGCGTCAACGCTCGCGTCCATATCTCTTCTCCAATTCTTTGGCCCCAAGCATTGTCACAGCATCACGTAAGGTTCTAGAACTGGTACGTAATGGGAAAAATTTGCGCGATGCTTTGTGGCGTAACGCGCAACTGTTCCGTCAAACCATGACTGAGGCTGGATTTACTTTGGCCGGTGCTGATCATGCCATTATTCCGGTAATGCTTGGCGATGCAAAACTATCTCAAGAGTTTGCTTCGTTAATGTTACAAGAAGGGATATATGTTACAGGTTTCTTCTATCCAGTAGTGCCTAAGGGACAAGCGAGAATTCGTACGCAAATGTCAGCTGCACACACAGTGGAAGATATAAACTATGCTACAGATGCTTTTATTCGGATAGGAAAAAAACTCGGCGTTATTTAAGTGCTACTGTAAACATATCATAAAATCATATTAAGAAGAAAAAATTTTTACTAGTTGTATACTGTAAAAAATGTTCAGTAGCTCACAAAAACCTAAAAGGGAATTTGAAAATGTTACTGAACAGCATGCACGTATAGCATAGGAGAGAAAGCATGCTACATACGCTCATTGGCGCTTATGTGGGCAAGCCGCTAGAGGCATTACCCACACCTGCATTGGTGCTTGATGCAGTTCTTTTTGAAAAGAATCTTCAAAACATGGCTGAACTTTGTGCTGCTCGTGGCCTTGCGCTGAGACCTCATATAAAAAGCCATAAATGCCCCACAATTGCACATATGCAGATGCGTCACGGTGCCATAGGAATTTGTACGGCTACCCTCGGAGAAACGGAAGTTATGGCATATGCCGGGGTAGACCACATCTTATTGACCAGTGAAATTGTGGATGCAGGTAGTATCACACGCCTTGTCCATTTGGCACAAGGACGTGATATTATGGTGGCCATTGCTCAAGTAAGCATAGTACAATCCATTGCTAAAGCCGCCAATGAGCTAGGGGTATGCGTGGGAATTATTGCTGATTTGGATGTCGGTATGCATCGCGGCGGCGCCAGTACATATGAACAACTCTATGCTGTGGCAACGACTGCGCGCGACATGGATGGCGTGGAGTTTCGCGGTGTTATGGGATATGAAGGGCATATGGCGCTGACACCTGACAAGGCACAACGTGTTGCCGGAGGTCAGGAGGCAACACAAATTCTTATAGATATGGTGGAGCGTTTGCGTAGTGATGGTATACAGGTGCCTATTGTTACCGGAGGAGGTACAGGTACATATCAACACTATATGGACATGCCAAACATTACAGAAATTGAAGCTGGATCTTATATCTTTATGGATAAAACTTATTCAAATAACTTAGGAAATGATGATTTTGCTCAGGCACTTCATGTGCTTGGTACCGTTATTCATCGTACCGAAAAAGAAATGATTATCAATGTGGGGCTTAAGGCCATCTCGCCTGAGCGTAGCGCACCGGATATTGTAGGTGCTCAGCATATGAAGACAGAATTTATTCATGAGGAGCATATGAAGGTCAGTTTTGACAGCGAATGCCCTTTTCAACAACAAAGTATGGTATTTGTTACACCAAGTCATTGTTGTACGACAGTAAATCTTTATGATGTGATTTTTGTGTATCGCAATGGTATTGTGGAGGCTGTATGGCCTATTTTGGCACGTAGAGTGTAATTACTAAAAAATTATAGGTTTTGCACGCTACTTAAAATAGGCTCTGGTTACGTTGAATATTTAATGAGAATACTTTTTTTTGCGTGTAGATTTTTAATAAATATTTATATACTGGAATATTTTTATAGCTTATTATAATGATTTAAAATTTATGGAGAAATTGTATGGCAATTTATGTAAAACAAGGAAAAATGCCCACGGAGCAACGCCAACAACTACGAGAAGTAAGTAGTGTTGTAACGGAAATTTTAAATGATGTTGAAAGTAAGGGCGATGCCGCTGTACGAGAGTATTCTGCCCGATTTGATAAATGGCAACCTGAAAGCTTTCGTGTATCTGAAAAAGAAATTGAAACTTGTTACACACAAGTCCCTGAAAGGGATAAAGAAGTCATAGCATATGCACAGTCATTAATCCGTAAAACAGCCAAGGCTCAATTGGCCGCCTTGCAGCCTGTGCAGTTAGAAACCATTCCTGGAGCTGTGGTTGGCATTAAACATGTGCCTGTGGCTAGCGCAGCCAATTATGCCCCCGGAGGAAAATATCCCATGGTAGCGTGTGCGCATATGGCACCTGTTGTTGCAAAAGAGGCAGGTGTTCGGCGCGTGATAGCGTGTGCCCCCCCTTTAGCCGGAACCTTACCTGCGCATCAAATTGTGGCTATGCATATGGCTGGTGTGGATGAAATCTACTGCATGGGTGGAGTGCATGCCATTGGCGCTTTTGCTTTTGGTACTGAGTCTATACGTCCTGTAGATTTAATTGTAGGCCCTGGAAATACTTATGTAACAGAGGCTAAACGTCAAGTATTTGGTACCGTTGGTATTGACATGGTGGCAGGACCTTCTGAGGCCATGACCATTGCCGATGACAGCGCTGATATACATATGATTGCAGTGGATTTGCTGGGGCAAGCAGAACATGGTCTTGATTCTCCAACAACTTTATTAACCACATCAAAAGACTTGGCTCATGGCTTACAATCTGCCATTAATGCACATTTGGAAAACTTACCCACACGAGATATTGCCGGTAAAGCTTGGGAAATTTATGGAAATATTATTTTATGCCAAGATAATGCGGAAATGGTTCAGATAGCAAATGACATGGCTTACGAAAATGTACATGTCGTTACAAATGATAATGATTATTTTTTTGAACGTTTAGAAAATTATGGTGCTCTCTTTTTGGGAGCAAATACCTGCGTTGCTTTTGGCGATCGTATTATTGGGTCAACTCACCCCTTACCCACGGCTAAAGCTGCGCGTTACACAGGTTGCCTCTGGGCAGGAACATTCTTAAAAGCCAATTCTTATCAACAAATATATACGCCGGAAGCTGCACAAAAATTAGGGCAAGAATGCGTTGTTTTTTGCGAAATGGAAGGCTTTTCCGGTCATGCAGCACAAGGTCAATGGCGCCAAGAGGCACAATTGCAAACCTTAAAAAAAATCTAAAGAAAGACGTATTAAACGTAAAACAGTAAGGCTTTGCCAAGTAATCTCATTTCCAAAGGGAGACCTCTGCACAATTATATTCAACTATAAAATTTCATATAAAATAGTGAATT
>CAYJHU010000095.1:0-6729 GCA_964369655.1 uncultured Desulfovibrionaceae bacterium
TTTGGCTTTTTACGCTGACGACGCAGATTGCTGTTTTTCAGCAGGCTGTCATTCGCCTTTAAATCCTAAGGGCCGTATCTTGTCCGCAGGAATTTCAGCATCAATAATCTTACCGCCGCCATAACCACGATCACCGGGAGGCATTTCAAACCAAGGGGTGGTTTCTTCATAGCTCAATGTGGGTAAGGTGTCGCCTTCCTTCCATAAAGCAAGGGTACGGTTGAGCCAATCTCTGTCATTGCGCTCTGGGAAGTCTTCGCGTGTGTGTGCGCCACGGCTTTCGGTGCGCTTAAGCGCGCCATAAGCTGAGCACAGCCCCAATTTAATCATACCGCGCATACGCAAAGCCATGGAAAGTTCGGGGTTAAAGCCCACGGTTTTGCCTTGCAAGGCAATATTTTCGGAACGCACAAGCAATTCTTGCAAGTTATCGCAAGCAAGTTGTAAATCTTTGCCATTACGGAAAATGCCCACATTTTCCATCATATTTTTGAATAAGATGGCGCGCAATTCATAGCAATTTTCCTTGCCCTTGCGCCCATAAATCATATTGTCAATGCGTTCAACCAATTGGCTTGCCGCATCACGGGCCGCTGCCGTACCAAAGCTTGTTTCATGTCCCTTAAGATATTCCACAACCTTTTTACCGATAATGCGCCCGGCCACAACGGTCTCCGCAAGGGAGTTGCCACCAAGGCGGTTAAAGCCGTGCATATCCCAACAACAAGCTTCACCGGCGGAAAAAAGCCCCTTAAGGCCGTAGCAAGCGCCATCTTTATTTACACGCACGCCGCCCATACTATAGTGATGGGTAGGACGCACAGGAATAAGCTGATTGATGGGATTCACACCAAGAAATTTTGTTGAAATATCATATACTTCACGCAAGTTGGTGGTAATGTGCTTTTCACCAAGGTGGCGAATATCAAGCCAGAGGTGATCGCCATATGCGCTTTTTACCCCAAGGCCTTTGCGCATATGCTCAGCCATACGGCGCGATACCACGTCACGCGAGGCCAGCTCTGCCTTTTCCGGC
This sequence comes from uncultured Desulfovibrionaceae bacterium, assembly GCA_964369655.1. GTDB lineage: Bacteria > Desulfobacterota > Desulfovibrionia > Desulfovibrionales > Desulfovibrionaceae > CAYJAD01. Next base: position 1,037 of record CAYJHU010000095.1, read on the forward strand.
TCATAATCGGGCATAAAACGATATTCATTAACATCAAGCAAAGTACCGCCATCGCCACGGCAACCTTCAGTAACCAAAATGTCCGTCGGTACGGTGCCGGTGGGGTGGAATTGAATGGCTTCCATATTTCCCATGGGCACACAGCCCGTATCAAGGGCGGTGATTTGACCGCCACCATCGCAAATGACAGCATTGGTGGTCGCAGGGAAAATTCGTCCAAAGCCACCAGTTGCAATGAGGGTCACCTTGGCGCGATAAATAACCAGCTCGCCCGTGCGCAAACAGCGACAGATACAACCGGTGCACGTATCACCATCATGGATAAGGGCCTCGGCTTGCATGCGATCATGCACAGCAACGCCAAGCTGCAAAAGACGATTATCAAGGGTAAAGAGCACCGAGTGCCCAGTACCGTCAGAAGTATAGCAGGTACGCCATTTAGCCGTGCCCCCAAAGGCACGCGAGTGAATTAGGCCGCGCTTTTCCTCAAGTTCTTCGGCCTCAAAGGGCTTACCACCTTTATAATAGGTATGAACGCCCGGCTCCACACGACTCCACGGCACGCCCATCCAAGCCATTTCACGCATGGCAATGGGGGCGGTATCGGCAAAAAGGCGTGCAACCTCTTGGTCACAGCCCCAGTCAGAACCTTTTACCGTATCGGCAAAGTGCACGTCGGGTGAATCACCTTGGCTCATGGCAGAGTTTGCTAGTGCCGCCTGCATTCCTCCCATGGCCGCAGATGAATGCGAACGCTTGGGCGGAACCACAGAAAGACAAATTACATCAAAACCACTACTGGCCGCTTCAACGGCCACACGCTCGCCGGCAAGGCCAGCCCCCATGCACAATAAATCAGTTTGAAAAGTACGCATGTGCTCTCCTTGGATTAGCTAACGCTGATGAAATGAAAACGTATCATGGTCAAAACGCCAAGCACAATGTAAGCAGCGATAAGACAGCGCATGCGCTTTGTCCAATAGGTACGGTTGGCATCAGTGATGAGGCCATATTTTACACCCACACGGAAAAGTCCCACGCCAAGATGTATGCCCACACTCACCAAGAGAATACAGTAAAATGGAGTCCAACCACTTTGCTCACGCAAGGCAGAAAGCTCTGCCGTAATTGGTAACGTATCAAGGATAACATAAATATGTATGCTCACCATCACCAAGACCACCACCGCAGTAATTACCTGCGCAAGCCAAAGCCAAGTATCACAGTGCTTCATGGCTTTAGCATGGCGAAAAAATACCGGTAAGGTACCAACCTGAAAAGGCATTTTACGCGCAGCAAGGATAAAGTGAACAACCATAAGAATCAAAATAACAGGACCACCAATTTGTGCCAGATACAGCTCTTCCAAAAGCCAGCCAAGGCCATTCATAATGCTTGGGCTGATCAGTACCGTACTGACAAAAATAAGGTGCATAAGGGTAAATAATGCTAAAATCACTCCGGTGAGTGCTTGTGCAAAATCCATACGGCCGGACAATTTGGTCTTTGCTAAAGAACCAATGGAGACAGTCCCGTCCATATACGCTCCTTTGTTTTGGGCAATGTCAATAATATCAACACTTTCCCCCGAAATATTGACTTTGCCAATGGTAAAAAAGGGAGATATAAAAACGCCTACACAGTAAAGTACTTTTCACACCTCTGTCAAATATTATGATATCTTTTTTTGTGAAAAAAGGCACATACTCCAAATACCTTTATAGTGGACGAATTGACCACATAAGTATAATATGCTTAAACAGAAATAGTTAATACGCCAGAAATATATGTATAATAAATTATGCATACATTTCATGGATAATTTATGAGGAGATTAGCATGCTTGATTTAAAAACTATTCAAAAACAACCTGACATATTACGCGCAGCACTGGCGGCGCGAAACTCTTCCCTTGATGTCGACGAATTTTTAGCCCTTGATGGACAAAGACGTCGCCTTTTGCAAGAAGTAGAAGAGCTCAAAAGCCAGCTCAATGCCGCTTCTGCCGAAGTAGGCAAACGCAAACAAGCCGGCGAAGATGCAACAGAAGTTCAAAAATCCTTGGGCGAACTCTCAAAACGCATTAAAGCCCTTGATGCAGAAACAGAAATCGCCGTGCAAAAGGTCAATGACTGGCTCCTAAGCGTGCCCAATCTTCCTCACGAAAGCGTACCCGTTGGCAAGGATGAAAACGACAATCCCGAGGTACATCGCTTCGGAACGCCGCCTCAATTTGATTTTACCCCCAAGGAACACTTTGAGCTTGGCATTGAGCTTGGTGGTCTTGATTTTGAACGCGGCAGCAAGCTTGCCGGCTCGCGCTTTGTAGTCATGCTTGGCTGGGCTGCAAGGCTTGAACGCGCCCTCATCAGCTTCTTTTTGCATGAGCATGCCAAAAATGGCTATATAGAAGTAGCCCCGCCCCTCATGGTCAACAGAAAAACCATGACCGGCACAGGGCAACTCCCTAAATTTGAAGAAGATTTATTCCGCCTACAAGACTTTGAATACTATCTCATCCCCACCGCAGAAGTGCCTTTAACCAACCTGCACGCCGCCGAAGTTATGAGCGAAGACATGCTACCCCGTGGTTATTGCGCTCAAACACCCTGCTTCCGCTCCGAAGCCGGCTCCTATGGCAAGGACACCAAGGGACTCATTCGTCAGCATCAATTTTATAAGGTAGAGATGGTACGCTTTGCTCACCCAGATGACTCATATAACCAGCTAGAACTTATGCGTAAGCACGCCGAAAGCCTGCTCGAAAAGCTCGGCCTTGCCTATCGTACCATTGTGCTTTGCACCGGCGATATGGGCTTTGGCTCCACCAAGACCTATGACCTCGAAGTATGGCTACCCGGTCAAAATACCTATCGCGAAATTTCCTCCTGCTCCAACTGTGGCGACTTTCAAGCACGCCGCGCAGATATTAAATTTCGCCCCAAAGCCGGCGGTAAACCACAATTTGCCCACACCCTAAACGGTTCAGGTCTTGCCATTGGGCGTACTCTGGTGGCTTTACTCGAAAATGGCCAACAAGCCGACGGTTCAGTAGTTTTGCCAGACGTGCTTGTGCCCTATATGGATGGCGTAAAAGTTATTGAAAAAATCTAGGATTATTTTTTTGGGGGAAACTTTTGTGAACAAAAGTTTCCCCCAAACCCCCTTCAAAAAACTTTCATGGCGATAGAAGTTTATTTTTTAATATACATTTTACCGCCACAACACACTCCTAAACGTTATACGTGCAGAACCGCTCAGCGGTGGTAGACCAAACAGGCGGCCTCCAAAAAACTTTCAATGCGGCAATATCTTTTCTGTTAAGGAAGATATTGCCGCATTGTTTTTAAGTATAAAATATTTGTGATTTGAAGATGCTAATTCGCCATATTTTAAGCTTGCTTAAAATATGGCGCACTAGGGTTTCCAAAGGGGTTTAACCCCTTTGGCGGAGGGTTTGGGAGGCGGCGCCTCCCAATAAAAAATATTTTTCAATACTATCTTAATTCATTTTTATGCCGGCATTGCGCTCCACAAGATGCAGGGCATTTGCCACTTGTCGTCCTGCGCTGCTTTGGCTTTGCAATTGACGCTCAATGGCAGAAATTCCCTTTACTACCGTAGAGTGCCGACGATTAAAGCGCTGGCCAATTTCTTCAAGAGTGGCTTTGGTATGCTTACGAGCTAAGTAGTATATGGTATCGCGTGCAAGCACAAAATCTTTATTGCGATTGCGTGAGGCGAGCTGTGCTTCTGTGAGCTTAAAGGATGCGCACACCAAGGCCACAATGCGATCTATGTCGAGCAAATCTTCCATGGGCATGAATTGTGAAAGCACGCCAAGGGCAAGCTCCAAGTTTATCTCACTTTTCAAATGCTTTGCTCTATATATTAAAGTATTAAGGCAACTTTCCAATTGGCGTACATCGTGATGGAGGTGTTCGACCAAAACATCAAGCACATTATCTGCCAGGTCTACGTCTTGCTTTTCTGCCTTTTGCTGTAAAATACTGCGGCACATATCACGACATGGCTTATCAATATTTGTTAGCAAGCCTGAGCAGAAATGCGATACCAGCTGGCTATCCACACGTTGCAATTCCTTGGGGTTAAAAGATGACGTCAACACCACCTTTTTTCCTTTGGTTTGCAAGCTTTTAATGGTGGCGAGGGCTTCGTTCTGGGTTTTTTCCTTCCCTTGAAACCAGTGCACATCTTCTAAAAGAAGCACGTCCAAATCTCGCAATGCTGCCTTAAAAGCATCCATTTGACTATGCCGTGCAGCGCGCACAAAGTGTGATGTAAAATCTTCTGCTGTAAGGTATCCCACTTGCATTTGTCCACCATCACGCGCAATATTTTGGCCGATGGCGTGCACTAAATGTGTTTTCCCAAGCCCCGAAGAGGCGCTCACAAAAAGAGTTTCAATGGAATTTGAGCCACGGCATATATCATGAGCAGCAGCTACAGCCAAAGCATTGGCAGGCCCCACCACAAAATCATCAAAATCGTGGCGCCAGCGCACCTTTGTTAAAGGACTTTGCACCGGCATAGGCAAGGACACCTGCACGCCATGCGTATACGGCATGTTATGCTCCCCTGCATCATGTCCAACTTTAGAAGAAACACAGGATATTCTATCACTAGTAAAAGCATCAGCACGAGCCGCGGTGGAAATTTCTGCTTTTGACACAGTAAACACTAGCTCTACATCCTCTGCCAAAACACCAAGAGCCAGAGCCGCTGCTTCACGTACATGCTCAAAAAAGCGCTTTTGTATACAAGAACTAACATAAGAGCTAGAGGTTATCACAAAAACCGTATTATCCTCAATTCGGCCTTGCAAAGGTGCTATCCACACCTTATAATCTCCAGCATTCAGCGTTTTCTTCAAGTTACTGCGTATCGTTTCCCATATCTTCATCATGACTATTTTTTATACAAAGCCTTCGTTTTGAGCAATGGCAATTAAACGCATTTTGCCCTCTATCCTCCCCACATAAAGTATACGAAGCAATAATCCTTAACTAGTTAAAATATTGACATTAAAATTATACCAATGATTTTTCGTTCAAAAGGATGTGCCTTGAGTGATAGACTTTTTTTTCTAGAATTACTTTACACATCTAAAGATATTTTCATTTTTTACACAGCTTGATTTTTATAATACTCTATTTTTCTCGTTTTTACTCGTTTTTTCAAAAAATTTTGAGCTGTAAAAAATCAAGAGTTTACCCCATGTCAAGCCTTTTCTAGGGGTATGTATAATTTTTTTATTTTTATTTATTTTGGGGGAAACTTTTCTGAAGAAAAGTTTCCCCCAAACCACTTTGCTCTCGATTTGCGTAAAACTCGCAAGCTCGTTAACGCAAACGCTGCGCGCCCGTTGGGTCGGCCCTTCAAAAAGCTTCTATTGCGTATTAATTCTATTTTTAGAATAAATTTTGCCGGTATGATATACACCCCCTTAAGTATTAGAGCATTTATCCGATAAAATCTTGTGCAAGCCTGCTTGCAATATACAGGGTAACGTCGAACCCTTTTTTTAAACCTTCCTTGCTTGAATAAAGCAATCCGGCCACTCCCGTGCCAAAAAAAGGCGTTCTATCATAACAATAGAACGCCTTTTTCATTCATAGCAATCCCCATGCGCCGAGATTTATCGCTAACAATTATTCTCCATCGCAACAAAA
>CAYJHU010000095.1:6829-8581 GCA_964369655.1 uncultured Desulfovibrionaceae bacterium
CCCCCTTTACACCCTTTGGCGCACATGCCGCCCCTTTCTTTTACTTGTCATGATGATGAGCAAGAGATTGCTTTGCCCTGTACAGTTCCAAGCGATGAAGATTGCTTTGCCCTTTGGGATGCCTATAATATGCTTGACAATGTTCGCGAGCATTCGCTTGCAGTGGCGGGCTTTGCCACAGAAATTGCGCGTATAGCCTTAGATAAAGGGCATGAATTGAGCTTAGAAGAGATTAGAGCTTCAGCGCTTTTGCACGATATCGCAAAGAGTTACACCATTAATCATGGTGGAAGCCATGCACAGATGGGCTCTTCTTGGGTGGTGCAAGCAACTGGCAATAGGCGTATCTCTCAGGGGGTGGCTATGCATGTACATTGGCCATTTGCCTTACCGCAAAACATCTGCACTCTTCCCTTTTTTATTATTTATGCTGACAAACGCATCATGCATGATACGTGTGTCACCTTAGAAGAGCGATACGAGGACTTACTTGTGCGTTATGGCACAACGGAAGAACATCGAGCAAATATTCGTGCATCTTATCAACAAGGAATTGATATAGAAAATGCGCTCTGTGCGCAACTGGAGTTTGAATTTCATGCGTATTCTTTTGATAGCGGGCGGTTGGTCAAGCGAGCGTAAAGTTTCCTTAAGCGGAGCACGTGCCATTGAAAGCGCACTGTGCGAGCGAGGGCATGATGTAACTTTTTGTGATCTGTCAGAAGATTTTGACAGACTGTTAAGCATTGCTACGCAGCATGACTTTGCCTTTATTAATTTGCATGGGGCACCAGGTGAAGATGGGCTGGTACAAGCCATGCTCGACACAGTGGGACTTCCCTATCAAGGCAGCGGCGCACGCTCATCCTTCCTTGCTTTACACAAAGCTGCAACCAAGCAAATTTATCGAAACGCTGACATCCCTACCCCAGAGTGGGAATTTTTGCCAACGCCCCCTGCGCCTGATTGGCAACCAAAAATCCCTTACCCTGTATTTATTAAAAGCAATACCGGTGGCTCATCACTTTTACTTTTCTGTGCGCATGACCATGATTCATTACACAGCGCGCTTCATAAAATTTTTTCTGCAGGCTGTGAGGCCATTATTGAGCCAAGTATTGCCGGTGAGGATGCAACCTGCGGCGTGCTCGGTGATATTGCTCTTCCTCCTATACTTATTCGCCCCTTGGCCGGAGATTTTTTTGACTACGACAGTAAATATGCAAAAGGCGGCGCAGAAGAAATTTGCCCTGCCCCGCTTCCTGATGAAATCAATAAACGCATGCAAGAGCTAGCCTTAAAGGCGCATCAGGTGCTTGGCCTTGAAGGTTATAGCCGCACAGACTTTCGCATAAGTCCAGATGGCACAATTCTTACACTAGAAACCAATACCCTGCCCGGCATGACAGCCACAAGCCTTGTTCCGCAAGAAGCAAAAGCCATTGGCCTTGAATTTGGCGACTTACTGGAAAAGCTTATGGAATTAGGAATGAGCAAAAAAAATATACGCTAATGCAGCTTCCTACCAAGATATTCTAATTTGGGAGGCTCTGCCTCCCACACCCTCCGCCAAAGGGGTTAAACCCCTTTGGAAACCCTAGTGTGCCGTTTTCAACAAGTTGAAAACGGCATTTTATCTTATCTATATTAAATCATAGTACTCTTAAATAATATAAAAAAACTGCCCTCAAGCTTTGCAGCTCAAGGGCAGTATATAAATCAAATTAGCTTAGATATTAGAAGCTATATTCG
>CAYJHU010000096.1:0-8214 GCA_964369655.1 uncultured Desulfovibrionaceae bacterium
TTTTTCTTTACTATTTATCGTCCTTATTGTAGCTCTGCCAAAGGCATTAGCCCAAAGTCCAAAAAAATGCTGTTTAATATCTTGACAGCAAAGTGCCTGCGCATGTAAAAGGCACAGTTCACAAGGGACATTTAAGCATATTATGACAAAAACTATGACCAATACATTACGCATAGCCATAGGCGACATCCCCGCTCAAGGGATTGAAATAATAGTGGAAGACCCTGATGTTTGGAATCTTCCCATACAAGAACTCCATGTAGATTGCACCGTAAAAGTGCCTCTGCGTGTGGTTGCAACGCTCACTTCTGTGCAAGGCGGCGTATTGGTGCGTGGCAAACTTACCGGCGAAGTGGTGCAAACTTGTGATGTATGCGCAGAAGATGCGCCGGTGATTATTAATCATAGCATTGACACCTTTGAGGCTATTCCGGGTGAGTCTATACCTTTTGAGCATGCAGAAGATGATCAAAACGAAGACTTACAAAATGCACTTGAAGACCATGAAAGTCATGTGATTATTGAAAAAAATATCCCTTTCCTGCATATGGACTCCTTATGCTGGGAAGAGTTTATGCTGGCCTTGCCCATGCGGCCTTTATGCCAAGATGGGTGTAAGGGCATTTGTCCAGAGTGCGGACAAAATTTAAATGAGAAAACATGTGCGTGTGCAAAGGATGAGGGAGATCCTCGCCTTGCTGCTTTGCGTGCATTAAAAATTGCGCCGAAATAATTTCGGTTTTATAAGGAGAATACAATGGCTGTTCAACAAAACAAAAAATCTCGCTCCAGAAAAGGTATGCGTCGTTCCCATGACCGTGTGGCTATTCCAACCGTTATCTATTGCAACTGCGGTGAGCCAACCTTGCCTCACTCTGTTTGCGCAAGTTGCGGAGTGTACAAAGGACGTAAGGTAATTTCTACCGCGTCTGACCAAAATTAATGGATAACCGCCCCATCATTGCAGTGGACGCCATGGGGGGGGATTTTGGCCCTTCCGTTGTGGTACCCGGCGCCATCAGTGCTGCAAAGCTCTATGACTTGACCGTACTTTTAGTTGGCGATACAACTAAAATTCAGGCCGAGATAGAGCTTTTGGACGTTGCTGGCGTCAGTTACGACATTGTCCATGCCGATGATGTGGTGCACATGAACGAAAAACCATCGGATGTTTTGCGCCGAAAAAAGAATGCTTCCATACAGGTTGCCTGTCGCCTTGTGCGCGACGGGGCAGCCCATGCCGTGGTCAGTGCCGGTCATTCCGGCGCAACAGTGGCCTGCGGTATGTTTATTGTGGGGCGCATTCAAGGGGTTGAACGTCCGGCTTTGACCACACTCTTACCCACAGAAAAAAAACCGCTGGTTGTTTTAGACGTGGGTGCCAATGTGGACTGCAAGCCATATCACCTTTTTCAATTTGGGCTCATGGGCAATGCCTTTGCGCGTGATATTTTAGAATATCAAGCCCCTAATGTGAGTTTGCTCAGCATTGGCGAAGAAGAAGGCAAGGGCAACTCGCAAGTCAAGGAAGCTTACGAGCTTTTGAAGATGGCGCAAAATCTTAATTTTGCGGGCAATTGCGAAGGGCGTGACCTTTTTACAGGCGATGTGAATGTGGTTATTTGTGATGGCTTTATGGGCAATGTGGTCTTGAAGATGAGCGAAGGGCTTTCCACTTCGCTTATTCGTATTTTAAAAAAGAATTTACTTTCTGGTTTTCTACCCACTATTGGCGCCATGCTTGCCAAAAGCGCCTTCAAGAAATTTCAAGAAACTGTAGATTATGCAGAATATGGCGGTGCGCCATTACTGGGATTGCAAGGCCTTATCCTTGTTTGTCATGGAAAATCCAACACCAAAGCCATTTGCAATGCCATAAAAATGGGCGGTACCTTTGTGCGTAAAGAAACCAATAAACACCTTGCCCAAACCATCATGGCCAACGACGAGCTAACCCGTTTTAGCAGGGCCTTATAAGCCTGTTTGTTATCTACTATATCCAAAGTATAAAGAGAATATAGCTATGAGCGCTTCAAAAAAGACTTCTACCACCTGCTATCTGCACAGCCTTGGAATACATGTGCCTGAGCGTGTTTTGACCAATGAAGATTTAAGCCGCATTGTGGACACCAATGATGAATGGATTACCACGCGCACCGGCATAAAGAATCGCTATATATTGGCCGAAGGTGAAAATGCTTCAGACATTGGTACCTATGCCGCACAAAAGGCTTTAGATGAGGCCGGCTTAGCAGCTACTGATGTGACGCACGTGCTTGTGGCTACATGCACGCCGGAATTTATGTGCCCATCTACCGCCAGTATTATATCCAAAAACCTTGGTTGCAATATCGTTATGGCGCTAGACTTTAATGCGGCCTGCTCCGGATTTTTGTATGGGCTTTCTTTGTGCGAATCCATCTTAACCACGCATCAAGACGCGGTGGTACTTTTGGTTTGCGTTGAAGCGCTGACTCGTCGCCTTAACTGGGAAGATCGCGGCTCTTGCGTACTCTTTGGCGATGGTGCCGGCGCCATGGTCTTGCGTGCCACCCCTGAAAAAGCCCTTGCCAAGGTGAGCAATATTATTTGCCATACCGACGGCAAGCTTTGGGATCTTATCACCATTGGCGGTGGTACTCGCACCACCTACAAAACCGGTGACAGCATCGAAGAAGAATATTTTCTACACATGCAAGGACGCGAAGTATTTAAGCATGCTGTACGTAACCTTGTAAGCGTTGCCCACGAGGTACTTGACCAAAGCGGCCTTTCATTTGATGACATTGATCTTTACGTGCCACATCAAGCAAATATTCGTATTATCGAAGCGGTGGGCTCACGCCTATCCCTGCCTGAGGAAAAAGTTTTTGCCAATGTGCATAAATATGGCAATACTTCTTCGGCCTCAGTACCACTGGCCTTGCATGATGCCCGCGAGCAAAAACGTATAGTAAGCGGCAAAAAGCTCATGGTAGCTTCTGTGGGTGCTGGCTTTACTTGGGGCGCTGGCATATTGGATTTTACTGCCGGCAAGTAAGATGTTGCCCATAGCTTTTGGCAATGTTTCAGAAACAAAATTTTCAGAGCGCAAAGCCTTGAGTTTTGCTATAGTTTACGATATATAGCTTGTGATTTTGCACAGAGGGATAGAGTATGAGCACAAATACAGATTTAGAATCCGGAATTGCCTTGGTAACGGGCGCTTCACGCGGCATTGGTAAGGCCATTGCCCTTGAGCTGGCCGCTGAAGGCTATGAAGTTTTTCTTACCTATGTGAGCAAAGCAGAAGAAGCCGAAGGCGTCGTATCCGAAATTACCGCAAAAGGCGGAAAAGCCAAAGCTTTTTGCCTTAATGTAGGTGATGGCGAAGCTGTTGCAAACTTTTTTGCCGAGCATATTAAAGGCCAAGTAACTTTATCTGTGCTTGTAAACAATGCCGGCATCACCAAGGATGGCTTCTTGGTTCGCATGAAAGATGCGGATTTTGATGCAGTGCTTGGCGTTAATTTGCGTGGCGCATTTGTATGCACACGCGAAGCAGCTAAAATCATGAGCAAGCAAAGATTTGGGCGCATTATCAATATTTCTTCGGTGGTAGGACAGCAAGGCAATGCCGGGCAAGTCAATTATGCCGCCGCTAAAGCCGGCATGCATGGCATGACCATGGCCGCCGCTAAAGAACTGGCATCACGTAACATTACTGTTAATACGGTAGCGCCGGGCTTTATTACAACCGATATGACAGCAAGCCTCCCCGAAGAGGTGCGCAAAACATATGAAGACGCTATCCCCTTAAAACGTATGGGAACAGCGGAAGATGTGGCACATGCCGTATCTTTTCTTGCCTCAGCAAAGGCAAATTATATTACAGGACAAATTCTTGCCGTAAATGGCGGCATGCATTGTTAAAATAAACATTAAAGCGTATGGAGGCTTAATATGTCTGATGTAGCACAAAAAGTAACTAACATCATTGTAGAACAACTTGGCGTTTCCCCTGAAGAAGTAAAACCCGGCGCTTCCTTTGTGGAAGATCTTGGCGCTGACTCCCTCGACCTTACCGAGCTTATCATGGCCATGGAAGAAGAGTTTGACATTGAGATTGCTGATGACGATGCACAAAAAATTCTTAAAGTGCAAGACGCCATCTCTTATATTGAAAATAAATAAGTCCGAAGTACAGGATAAAACAGAGAGCAAAATTTAATTTTGTGAGCTGTTAAATTGGTAACAAAAACATTTGCTTACCAAGTAAAATGTATTATGGGTGCGCAGTGCAAGCGAAATGCTAGCGTTGCGTACCTTGCATTATTTATAATTTAAGGAGTTTACATGAACCGTAGGCGTATTGTCATCACTGGCCTGTCTGCCATCACCCCCCTTGGGAATGATGTAAAAAGCACATGGGAAGCACTCATTGCCGGAAAGTCCGGTATTGCGCCCATCACCTTATTTGATGCCAGTCAGTATGATTCACGCATTGCTGGTGAGGTTAAAAATTTCGTTCCCGAAGATCATATCCCCTACAAGCAAGCAAAGCGTATGGATCGTTTCACACAATTTGCCGTCACTGCAGGCAAGGCACTCATCGAAGATTCTAAATTTGTCATCGATGAAAAAAATGCCGAACGCACTGACGTTATCTTGGGTGTAGGACTTGGTGGACTTGATACCATTGAAACCTATCATGAAAAACTTCTTAAGTCTGGCCCCAACAAAATTTCTCCTTTCATGATTCCCATGCTTATTTCCAATATGGCACCGGGACAAGTAGCTATTTTTGAAGGCGCCAAAGGAAATAATGTCACCGTAACAACTGCTTGCGCCTCTGCCTTGCACGCCATTGGTACTGCTTGGAGCGAAATGCTTCTTGGCCGCGCCGATGCAGTCATTACCGGCGGTGTTGAAGCCACCGTTACGCCCCTTGGTGTGGCCGGCTTTACTGCCTTAAAGGCACTTTCTTCACAAAATAATGACAACCCCACCAAGGCCTCACGTCCTTTTGAAAAAAACAGAGACGGTTTTGTCATCGGTGAGGGTGCAGGCTTCCTTCTTCTTGAAGATTTAGACGATGCCCTTGCACGTAATGCTACCATTTATGCAGAAATTGTGGGTTATGGCACATCTTGTGATGCCTATCATATGACCGCACCCCACGAAAGCGGCGAAGGCATGGCCCGTGCCATGAAAAATGCATTACATGACGCAGGATTAAAGCCAGAAGATATTGAGCACATTAATGCTCACGGCACATCTACTGCCTTAAATGATTCTTGCGAAACCAAGGCCATTAAGCTTGTCTTTGGCGATCATGCTAAAAACATCCGCATCTCTGCCACAAAGTCCATGACAGGTCACTTGCTTGGCGCAGCTGGCGGCATTGAATCAGTATTTTCTATCCTTGCTTTACATGAGGGTGTCATCCCCGGCACCATTAACCTCGACACCCCTGACCCAGCCTGCGACTTAAATTATATGTCCGGCGGTTCAGAAAAATTCCAAAGCACCTATGCCATGTGTAACTCCTTTGGATTTGGTGGCACCAACGCAAGCTTGATTTTTAAGCGTTACGAAAAATAAGGATAGAAAATGTTTGAACTTTTGCTCCAAGATAAGGAAATGGCTCGCTTTATCGGCCTTGAATCAGAGCGCCAAATAAGCAAGCTTGAGCTTATTGCTTCAGAAAATTTTGTATCCCCAGCAGTGCGCGAAGCGCAAGGCTCTGTGCTTACCCATAAGTACGCCGAAGGCTATCCCGGCAAGCGTTACTATGGTGGCTGTGAATTTGTGGATATGGTGGAAGATTTAGCTATTTCGCGCGCAAAGAACCTTTTTGACTGCGAATATGTTAATGTTCAGCCGCACTCCGGCTCACAAGCCAATATGGCCGCATATTTTGCCTGCATTAAACCAGGTGACACCGTGCTTGGCATGGATCTCTCTCATGGCGGACACTTAACCCATGGCAGCCCTGTGAATTTTTCCGGACGCTTGTTCAATATTGTCTCCTATGGCGTTGAAAAAGAAAGCGGCTGCATTGACTTTGCTCATGTGGAAAGCCTTGCGAAAGAGCACAAACCGGCACTTATTGTTGCCGGCTGTTCTGCCTATGCACGCACCATTGATTTTGCTCGCTTTCGTGCCATTGCCGATGAGGTGGGCGCAAAGCTTATGGTGGATATGGCGCACATTGCTGGCCTTGTGGCTACCAAGCATCACCCTTCCCCCATTGGACATGCTCATATTGTCACCACAACCACTCACAAAACCTTGCGCGGCCCACGTGGCGGCATGATTTTGTCCAGTGAAGACATGAGCAAGAGCATTAATAGTCAGATTTTCCCCGGCATTCAGGGCGGACCACTTATGCATGTTATTGCCGCCAAGGGCGTAGCCTTTGGTGAAGCCTTAACCCCAAATTTTGTAAAATATCAAGAACAAGTACTTAAAAATGCAAAAGTTCTTGCTTCATGCCTTATGGATGCAGGTTATGACCTTGTTTCCGGCGGTACGGACAATCACCTTTTATTGATGGATTTAACCCATAAAAACATCACCGGAAAGGATGCTGAGCTGGCTCTTGATGCAGCAGGTATCACCGTCAATAAAAATACTGTGCCTTTCGAAACACGTTCGCCCTTTGTAACTTCAGGCGTGCGCCTTGGCACCGCCGCACTCACCACACGCGGCATGGACGCAGATGATATGCAAAATGTGGGCGCTTTCATTATTGATGCCCTTAAAAATATTGACAATTCCGCAAAGCTTAGCGCTATCCAAGAAGAAGTGGCAAAGTTTGCAGGTCAATTCCCTCTTTTTGCTACTAATTTTCGCAAATAAAACCAATAAAATCTCTTGTTGAGGGAATTTATAATTAAGTTCCCTCAACAAATTTCCTTCGCCAAAGCAAGCACACGTCAAAGCGACAATGAAAATCTAAAGGTATTTTGCTTTATAGATATAAAGTTTTCATCCTTTCGGCCGTAAATAAAAACTATACGATAGCTCCAATAGGAGGGAAAGGGATAATGTCGCAAACAAATATTCTTCTTGAAGCTGGTACTAACGAGCTTGAAATAATGGAATTTTATGTGGAAGAAGATGGATACTGCGGGCACTACGGCATCAACGTGGGCAAAGTGGTTGAAATCATCCGTCCACAAAAAGTAACCGCCATGCCAGAAATGGTGCATCCGGCAGTGCTTGGTGCATTTTCTCACCGTAATGGTGAAGTCATTCCGCTGATTGATGTTGCGACGTACCTTAACTTTACCCCCACCGACGATAGCAAAGCCAAAATTATTATCACAAAATTTAATATGTTTACTACGGCTTTTAAGGTATCGGGAGTAAATAGAATTTTCCGTTTAAGCTGGACCAATGTAGAAGCGCCAGGCAATTTATTACAACAAATTAGTCGTAGTGCCGTGACCGGCGTTGTGCGCATGGACGATCGCATCATCTTATTGCTTGATCTTGAGGCCATTGTGGCAGAAATGCACCCCAACATGGCCATTCGCATGGACGTTGAAAAACGCAAAGCCGAAGAAGGCACCAGAACTCACCGTATTTTACATGCCGATGACTCAGTAAGTATTCGCCGCTTAGTACTTGATTTACTACAAAAAGAAGGCCGATTTGAAGTTACACAAGCTGAAAATGGTGAAATTGCCTGGAATATACTTTTGAAGTATGCCAAGCAAGCTGAAGTTGAAAATAAACCTATCACCGACTATGTGGAAGGCGTTATCACTGACATTGAAATGCCCTCCATCGATGGCCTCGCACTTTGTAAGAGAATAAAAGAACATCCCGTCTTACAGCAATTACCAGTGGCTGTTTTCTCCTCCATGGTCAGCGAAAGCGTAGAGAAAAAATGCGCCTCGGTGGGCGCCGATGCTCAATATGCCAAGCCTGATTTACAGGTGCTTAGCGATAAGCTTTTTGAGCTCATTCGAGATCATAGAAAATAATAGTATATTTTGCTTTTTTTTGGGGGAGGGAAAACCTTTTTGTAAAAAGGCTTTCCCTCCCCCAAACCCCCGCCCTTTTCCAAAAACTTTTCATTGCGATGACATTCTATCAGCAGCCATATATCTCGGCGCATGTTTTTATGTACGCTAAGGGCTTAAATGATTTCTCTTAACTAGAACGCCCTATTCAACTTGTTGAAAAGGGCGCATAAGGGTTTCCAAAGGGGATTATCCCCTT
>CAYJHU010000096.1:8224-8457 GCA_964369655.1 uncultured Desulfovibrionaceae bacterium
CTTTGCTTTCTTTTTCTGGGGGAAGGAACTTTTTGAAAAAAGTTCCTTCCCCCAGACCCCTATCCTCAAAAACTTTTCATTGCGATGACATTCTATCAACAACCCTACATCTCGGCGCAATTTTTAGATACTTTGACAAGATAGTGTCGTCAAATTGCGAAATTTCCAGATTTATCGACGAAGATGAACGAGCTTTGAGTGAGTGAATATACACAAACATCACCGAAAAAGCA
>CAYJHU010000097.1:0-8416 GCA_964369655.1 uncultured Desulfovibrionaceae bacterium
CTTTTTTCAAAAAGTTCCCTCCCCCAGAAAAAAATAAAAATATACTTAATACTATCGCTTAGGCGGTGGCATAAAAGATCCATGCCCCCAGAGCCACCTGCAGGTGCTTGGCTTTGTGTTTGTGAAACATATGGATCTTGGGCATAGCTCTGAGTCGGCTTTGCCTTATTTTGTCCAGCTGTATAGCTTTGGTATTCTTGAGCATTGTAACCTGCACGCGCTTCATAAGATTCGGCCCGTACATTTTTAGGTTCAATTATTTTGCGTTCTGACTCTATGTGTAAATTATCTTCTTGCGCAGGAGAGGCGGATGTGGCAGAGAGGCGTTTTTCGAGAGAAGCTATTTGCGCGCGCATCTCTCCCATTTCTTTGTGTATGTTTTTTATGACTCTTTCTTGACCAAAAAGAATAAAAACAAACATAAAGAATATACCTAGAAAAAATAAAAAACCAAAAATCATCATGGACATGGCATTGCCTTTTGCAGTTTGTTATTGCACATGGCGGCAATAATCTTTATACGATTTCCTACGGCGTTGCTAAACAATGACATCGCCAAGGCTCTTACACAACAATGTGCAAGCCTTATACTGCAATCTCCCCATATAATCAAGGAAGAGTATGAACACAGAACCTCTACGCCCCCATTTAGTCGTGGCAGATGCCGCCGGCAATATTTATGACCATCCAGACTTACTTATGGTATGCCGAACCGGAAGACAATGGGGCTTGCCACGTCCTGACGAGCTCATCCCTCTCCCGCCGGAAAGCGAGCTTTTCTTCTTACCTCAGCGTCATGCCGTGGGTCTTGACCCAGAAAGTGGAAATATGGAAGTGCTGGAAGATTTGGCTGTGGCGGCTTTTGCGGCTCCTGCTCACACTCTCACCGCACATCCGGCCTATGATAGTGATAAAAACGCTCCGCTCTTGCCGCTTTTTGCTTATGGCGCTGTTGGGTATGCGCGAGGTCGATTTTATATTTGTGCCAAAAAAATTGACACGGACACAAGGCAGGAGTTTCGTAAAGTAAAAAAGAGCATTCTTACCAAAAATGTACGTGAATTAACACAGCAATATCCAAATAATCGCCTTATGCAGCACATAATGCATAAATGTGTCTTGCAATATGATTGCCCGGCCGCACGCAACCTTGCCCTTGGGCGTCATGAAGCCCCCTTACCCACATCTCGTGTTTGCAATGCGCGATGTATTGGCTGTATTTCGCAGCAAGAAAAAGACTCACCCATCGTCACCACCCCGCAGTGTCGCTTAGATTTTACCCCAAGTGCCGCAGAAATTGTGGAAGTCATGCGCCACCACGAAGCACAGGAACGGCAAAAGCCCATTTATTCCTTTGGTCAAGGGTGCGAGGGCGAACCACTAACCAATGCTGAAACGCTTATTGAAGCGGTGACATTATTTAGACAAGGTGGTGGAAAGGGAACCATTAATCTTAATTCCAATGCCTCACGCCCCGATGCCATCAGAGAACTTGCTAAAGCTGGGCTCACTTCTTTGCGCGTAAGCTTAAACTCAGCGCGTGAAGATGTGTATAATGCATATTATCGACCGCAAAATTATACTTTTGATGACGTTAAAGAGTCCATACGAATTGCTCGTGAACTGGGCGTTTTTGTATCATTAAATCTTTTATATTTTCCAGGAATCAGCGATACAGAAGATGAACTTGCTGCCCTAACTGAGCTTGTAGGACAGTGCGGAGTCAGTTTTATTCAATTAAGAAATTTAAATATTGACCCTGAAATGTATTTGAATTTATTGGAAAACATCCCTATGGGACCATCGGTTGGCTTCACAAATTTTAAAAAACGCTTGCGCAAGGCGTGTTCGTGGTTATATTTTGGGTACTTCAATCCATGGCTTGGGGAAAAAGCCGAGCTTTCTGCCCCGATGCCTGGTGCTTGGCAAGCTCCCGTGCCTATAGCTAGAAACAGCGATCCAGAGTAAAATTTACTTCATTTTCTTTGTTTATAGCGGCATCATCACATTAGATGCGTGAAAAAAAGCTGACTACCGTATTTTTCTTAATGACAAGCACTATCTTTTTCGATAGTCTGCGCTTGTTCCAAAGAATACCTTGTACGCTTCCGCGCGCCTAATAATTCTTGTACCTTTTTGCCACAATGGTGATTATTACATGAAATCAAGAAAGAGTGTTTTTCCTTCCATAGAGGACTTTTTGACAAGGCTTGGGCTTGGCATCCGCGCTAAGCTTATTGTGATCTTTATTGTTATTAAGGTCATTCCACTGATACTCATTGCCCTTGTGGCCTGGCAACAATCCACAAAACTTGGGAACATCATGCAGGTGCGCACCCAAGACATGGCCAATAAAGCCGTGGATGAATTAACCGTTGCCGGCAAGCTTGCGGTTGATGACGCCGTGCAAGCCCTTGATGCACGAGGCACCCAAGAAATTGAACGCCTCACCACTGACACAGCTCGCCGTATTGCCCAATTCCTCTACTCGCGCGATGATGATATTCGCTTTATTTCCAGTTTACCCATCGATAAAAAAATATACACTTCTTTTATAAATTCTAAAACGCGTTCAGTAGTTGTGCAAAGCACGTGGACTCTTGCAGAAGATGGTAAATCGTGGGTTAGCAAGGAAGCAGCCCCAGAGGCCATGGACATAGAAGTTTCCAATGAACAAAACGCTAAATTCTTTAATTATCGCAAGCCTGACGCATTAAACTTTGAACAAAAACCACTTTATCACGAACTGACATTTATTGATCTCAACGGTGAAGAAAAAATTAAAATAACCACCTCAGACATCATGGATCCTGCCCTAAAAAATGTTGCGGACAGGAAGAATACTTTCGTAAAAGCCGAAACCTATTTTGCTGAGCTACAAAAACTTAAGCCCGGCGAAATTTATGTATCTGACGTTATTGGTGCCTATGTTGGTTCGCCCATTATTGGCATCTACACTCCGGAAAATGCTAAGAAAAAAGGCATCCCCTATGAGCCAGAAAAAGCAGCCTTTGCCGGCCCTGAAAACCCCAATGGCAAACGCTTTAAGGGAATTGTTCGTTGGGGCATGCCCGTTGTAGAAAAAGGCAATATTATTGGATACGTAACTCTTGCACTTAATCATGACCACATCATGGCGCTGGTTAACCACTTAACGCCCAAACCCGAGCGTTACACAGAGCTTTCAGACGCCATTGAAGGTGACTATGTCTTTATTTGGGACCACAAAGGGCGCAATATCGTTCACCCACGTCACCACTCCATCACAGGCTATGACCCAGAAACAGGCGACCCGCAAGTTCCACTTTTAGAAGATCGTATATATAATGATTGGAAGGCCAGTGGTAAAAGTTACGCAGAATTCATCAAAGACGTTCCCACCTTTGCAGACCAACGCCGCGAAAGAAAGCTTGCTGTTCCGCTGGTCAAAGAAGGACTGGTGGGGCTTGACTGTCGTTATTTAAATTCAGCTCCGCAATGTGAGGGCTGGTATGACACCACCAAGGACGGCGGCTCCGGCTCTTTCCAAATTCTATGGTCAGGCCTTTGGAAGCTGACAACTGTTGCGGCCATTCCTTATTATACCGGCCAATATGGCCTTACCAAGCGCGGTTTTGCTGTAGTAACAGCTACTTCCGGCATTGAAAACTTCCACGCTCCAGCCATTGACACCGAAAAAGAAATTCAAAAAATCATTGCCAATACCGACAAAGATTTGGACGCTGTGGCTAATGAAACCTTTAAAACCATTAATGAATCCCTACTTGAAACGGCATTAAGCCTTTCCATATCAACCTTTGTCATGACTTTGTTGGTTATTTTTGTTGCTATTTGGATGGCTTCAGCTATGACACAAAAAGTCACTTACCTTATTAAAGGTATTACACGCTTTCGCTATGGCGAGCGCCATTACCGCTTTGACTCACCGGTTAAAGACGAGCTTGGTACACTGGCAGACTCCTTGGACGATCTTTTCAAAAGTATTGAAGACAGCGTCAAAGGCCCAGCCACCATTACCGACCTTGATGGTAAAGTGCTCTATGTTAACAAAAAAGTACTTACTTTATTGGATATGCCCATAGAGAGCGTCGTTGGCAAAATGTATATTGATGTGAGCATTTTTGATGAGGATAATAATCCCATCTCAGCTTTCCTTGATAAAAAAGAACAACCCGTTGCACTCTTTGTGCCCACGCAAACGTACTACAAAGGCAATACCAACTATCTTACCAATCAAGATGACGAAAATGTTGGTTACATCATCGTGCTTGAAAATGTAACTGAACTTATCCAAGAACAAGAGCGTATCGAACGCGAACGCGCCCTTTTGGATACGGTCATCTCGTCTTCGCCAGACCTTATTTGGTATCAAGACGCCGAAGGCACGTATCTTTCTGTGAACCCGCGTTATGCTGACTCACTTGGTAAAACAGTAGAACAAGTGCTTGGAAAAAAATCTATCGATGTCATGCCAAGTGTTGTGTATGAAATTGACAAGGCTAACAATGAAGACGCCATACGTAGCGCCTCGCCCCTTCACTCAGAAGAACGCATTACCTTTGCCGATGGACACGTGGAAATCCTTGACGTTGTGCGCATGCCACTTTTTGCCACTGATAATACTTTGCGAGGCATTCTTGGTGTGGCACGTGACGTGAGTTTGCGCGTTAATGTTGAAAAAGAACTGCGCCAAACACAGCGTGAACTCATGGGTGCTGTAGCAGAAGCCAACAAAGCTAGTGCCGCCAAGAGTGAATTTTTAGCTCGCATGAGTCATGAAATTCGTACCCCCATGAATGCTATCATTGGCATGACAAACCTTGCCAAGAGAAAGCTTGAACAAAGCACCTATACTAAGGATGACCTTAATCCGAATATCTCGCAAATCGACGCATCCTCCATGCATCTTTTGGGACTGCTCAATGATATTTTAGATATTTCTAAAATCGAAGCAGGAAAAATTGAACTTAGCGAAGAGCAATTCTCCCTAATGAACATGGTGGATGAAATTGAGAACATCATGCGCCCACGTTGCGATGCTAAGCATGTTACTCTTGAATTGCAACGCGACAACATTGACTGCCAAGAATTCATTTCTGACGGCTTGCGCTTAAGACAGATACTTATGAATATCTTAGGCAATGCTGTAAAGTTCACCCCAGAACAAGGCACAATAACCTTTACTATCGAACAAAAAGAGCGCAAAGGCGATAGTTCTTTAATATACTTCTCTGTAAAGGATACGGGAATTGGTATTTCTGAAGAAGCCCTAAAGAACCTCTTCAATCCCTTTGAGCAAGGCAGCTCTCATGTGACACGTCATTATGGCGGCACCGGCCTTGGGCTTACTATCAGTAAGAGTATAGCACGCCTTCTTGGCGGTGACATCACCGTTGAATCAACCGAGGGCCAAGGCAGTACCTTCTCATTTGAAGTATGGCTCAAAGAATGCGCTCCTGTTGTAGATTCTGTCACCGCAGACGAAGACGAAGATAGCATTCCTTCCGGAAAGCGTATTTTGCTCGTGGACGATGTGGACATAAACAGAATAATTGCCATGGAACTGCTTTCTCCATTTGAATTCCTCATTGAAGAAGCAAGCGACGGCACCGAAGCTGTAGAAATGTTCGCTAAATCTGCCCCGCATTACTACGACCTAGTATTTATGGATATACAAATGCCAAACATGAATGGCTATGATGCCACAAGAAATATCCGTAAACTTGAGCGCGAAGACGCCCGTAAGGTGCCCATTGTTGCCATGACCGCCAATGCCTTTAGGGACGATATAGAGCAAGCCCTTGATAGTGGAATGAATGCCCACATAGCAAAACCTGTGGATATGCAAAAGCTTATTGAGGCCTTAAAAACATATCTCAAGTAAGCGCATAAGCGCCTTAATACCTTAGATTAATAATAAAAAAAGAGCCCCTGTGAAATATTTAGGGGCTTTTTTAATTTAAAATTTTGAACTTACGCAAAACAGCACATACAAATAACATACCAATATATTAAAATATTTTTTAAAAAAAGAGCACCCATAATGAAAAGTATTTTCAAAAGCCCATTTTTTCCATTCATTTCAACAAAAAAAAAGAAAATATTTTAAAATATATTCGAATGATAAAACAAGACTTTAACAGTAATTTTTCCGATTAAACATAAAATATTTTAACTTTTTACATCTTATCCATTGACAGTAAGGGCAAAGAGTGTTCTTTTAGACCTGCGTGTCACATAGGAAGTACATCAAACGTATTGATTGTGCTTTAGTGGCAAAATAATTTTTTATGAGGATGTATCCATGCCTAAGTCTATCTATGTCGGCAATCTTCCCTGGTCAGCGACTGAGGATCAAATTCAAGAACTTTTTGCCGAATTTGGCACTGTTCTTTCTGTAAAACTTGTTAGTGACCGTGACACTGGTCGCGCACGTGGTTTTGGTTTCGTTGAAATGGAAGATGCTGATGCACCAGCAGCCGTTGAAGCGTTGGACAATGCCTCTTTTGGTGGTCGCACACTTCGTGTAAATGAAGCACGTCCGCGCGCCCCTCGTCCTTCGCGTTACTAGGCTTTACTAGTTGCATGCAATGGGCTGAATGCAGTAAGCCTGTTGCCGGATTTTATGTGACCGTTAGTTACAAATATTTGCTCTGGCGGCCATAAGTTTACAATTGCGCTCGGATTGGCTTTGCTCATTTGACAAAGCCAATACCTCGCACCGTAAAATGGCAAATGAGGTGCTCTCTTGCACTTTGTGCCATTTTCGTTTTTACAGCATACGATATTTTGCCTCAAGAGATTGCGAAAGCACTAGAGGCTATGCATTTTAAGGAGTTTTACGCCATGCTTGATCCCAAACAATGTGTTTTACATAGTGGCGGCGCCTCAGGAACGGAAGATTTTTTTGGAAAATTAGCCGAAGAATGGGGAATGGAAGAAATCAACTACAGCTTTGAAGGCCATCAATTGGCCCGCAATCGCGGTGTACGCATTCTTACCACCGAAGAACTAGCCCTAAAAGATGTCAGCCTCACCTATGTATCTAAGCTCATGAGCCGCGAATACACACGCGCTCCGCTTTTCCGTAAGGTGTTGCAATCCATCTGTTGGCAAGTTAACGGCGGCAGTGAAATTGTTGTTATAGGCGAAATACAAGCCGACGGGACCGTCAAGGGTGGTACCGGCTGGGGAGCTGAATTTGCTAAAATTTGCAACAAGCCCCTGCTCGTTTTTGACCAAAACAAAAAGAATTGGTTTTCTTGGGAAAAAGATGCTTGGCAGCTTGTCGAAGAGCCAACCATCACCCGTCCACACTTTACTGCTACAGGAACTCGCTTTTTGGAAGATTCCGGCCGTGATGCCATTCGCGCTTTATTTGCCCGTTCTTTTGCAAAATAAGAAATAATAATATTTTATACAAAAGGGCTTGGGCGATGTTCAAGCCCTTTTTTTCGAGAATGCGTTGAAAATTTCACAATCTTCCCTCAGCCTTGGCGCAGGATTATCAGCTTTTTGCATTTGGGGCTCCCTTGTGCTGTACTGGAAAGCACTTGGTGGTGTTGCCTCATTTGAAATTCTTTTGCACCGAATGAGCTGGTCGCTCATAACTGTCTTTATTTTGGTTCTTTTTTTAGGAAGTTTTGGAGAAATTCGCGCTGCTTTGCACGATAAAAAAATGTTCATTCGCATTTTTATTGCGTCGAGCATTATTGCCGGCAACTGGCTCTTATACATTTGGTGTGTTAATAATGGACATGTGGTAGAAGCAAGCCTTGGATATTTTGTTAACCCCTTACTTTCTGTAGTCATTGGGCGTGTTTTTCTTAAAGAAAAACTAACGCGATTACAACTTGCTGCCATTGTCATTGCAGCCCTTGGTGTTTGTTATAGCATTGTGGCTTATGGTAAACCGCCATGGATTTCGCTTATTTTAGCTGCGTCCTTTGCAACCTATGGTTATCTAAAAAAGACAATTCAACTCAAAGTTGTTACAGGCTTTTTTTGGGAAACAGCCATGCTTTTCCCTGTGGCTGCCTCTTTGCTTGTGTGGCAAGAAGCAAGTAATCAAAGTCATTTTTTTGCCTATGATTTGCAAACACAGCTTTTACTTATGAGTTCTGGAATTATTACTGCGTTACCGCTTTTGCTTTTTGCTTATGCAAGTCAGCATTTGCAATTGGCCACCATGGGACTGATGCAATATATAGCGCCAAGCATAAACCTGATACTTGGCGTATACATTTTCCAAGAAACAATATCAGACGCTAATATGGTTATGCTTATTACTACTTGGTTTGCTTTAGCGCTCTATACTTGGTGCAATATTGATCAATACCGCAAGCTTCACAAAAATGTGTTAACAGCCAAAGAATAGTTTTTTTCATCTTTCTCACATATTGCACAAAAGGAAGGA
>CAYJHU010000098.1:0-8395 GCA_964369655.1 uncultured Desulfovibrionaceae bacterium
TATTTAGTCCCAAGTTTGGCGCATTTCTTTGAGTCTTTGTTGTGCATTGGTATTTCCAAGTATTGCCGCTTTTTTCAAAAAAGTAATGGCTTTTTGCCTGTCTTTTCTCACCCCATAGCCTCCAAGGTAAAATATACCAAGATTATAGCCGGCTTGTGCATGGCCTTGTTCCATGGCATTTTCGTACCATCTGGCTGCCAAGACGCGATCTCTTTTAACGCCAAAGCCGTTGGCATAAATTTCACCAAGGTAAAATTGCGCGGTGGAATCACCATTTTCTGCGGCTTTTGTGTACCATGCAAGGGCTTGTTTTGCGTCTTGCTGTACACCAATGCCATTTAGGTAAAAATACCCTAAATTACTTTGTGCATCGGGATGTCCTTGCTCAGCGGCAAGCATATTAAGCTCAAAGGATTTTTTATAATCTTGGGGCACTCCCTCACCATTAAAATATAAACCGGAAAGGTTAAGTTGCCCATCGGGGTCGTTTTGTTCGGCTGATTTAGTAAAGAGCAAAACGGCTTTATCCAAATCTTTTGCTACGCCAATGCCATTATAGTAAATACTGCCTAAATTGTTTTGGGCGGGAGCATCTCCGGCGGCAGCGGCTTTTTGGAATAGTTCCAGCGCTTTTTTTTCATCTTTAGCAACGCCTTGGCCTTCTTGATAAAGGACAGCAAGATTGCCCTGCGCCGCAGGATAATTTTGTGCGGCTGATTTTTCATACCATTTTGCAGCTTCCGCAAAATTTTGCTCTTTCCCTTGTCCTAGGTGATAGATGAGTCCCATTTGATATTGCGCTTCGGCATCGCCTTGCTCTGCTACTTTTTGATACCAGAACATGGATTTTTTGAAATCTTGCTGCACCCCTTGCCCATCAAGATACATGTTGGAAATATTTTTTTGCGATTTTAGATCGCCTTGTTCAGCAGCCTTGGTATAAAATTCTGCGGCTTTGGCAAGGTTTTTCTCAACGCCTTCGCCTTTTTCGTACATTGAAGCAAGTCTATATTGTGCATGGACAAAATTTTGCGCGGCGGACTTTTCATACCACGCGAAAGCCTTTGCATAATCTTTAGGAAGGCCTGTTCCGTTGTAGTATAAAACCGCTAAATTAGCTTGAGCAACCTCGTCGCCTTGCTCTGCGCCCTTAGTGTAGAGCTCTGCGGCCTTGACGTAATTTTGTTCTACGCCCGTGCCTTGTGCATAATAATTGCCTAGCATTATAATTGCATCAAGATCGTTTTGTTCTGCGGCTTTTTCGTACCACATGGCAGATTTTGCATAGTCTTGTTTGGTGGCTATGCCCTCGTTATAGATAAAGCCAAGGTTGTTTTGCGCAAAGAGGTCACCTTGTTTTGCGGCTTTTTCAAATAATGCAAGAGCCTTAGCGTAGTCTTGTTTTACGCCAAAGCCTGAATAGTACATATCGGCAAGATTGCTTTGTCCTCTGGGGAGACCTTGCTCTGCGGCTTTACGGAAGAGCTCCACCGCTTTTGGATAATCTTGCGTAACGCCTCTGCCTTCAGCGTATAAAATTCCTAGATTTGCTTGAGCGTTAGCAATATCTTGATCTGCGGCTTTGTGGAAAAGTTCTCTTGCCTTTGTCAAATCTTGTGGGACGCCATTGCCTTCAATATATAAAATCCCAAGGCCATTTTGAGCAAGGGCAAAGCCTTGATCGGCAGATTTTTGATACCAGTTGGCAGCTTGCTTAAAATCTTGTGTAGTGCCATTGCCTTTTTCGTGCATTTGGCCAAGAAGATATTCTGCCTCCATGTCCTTTTGTTCAGCGCTTTTTTTAAGCCAGATGAGAGCTTCAGCAAAGTTTGGCTCACCAAGCTCGCCTTGCAGATAGAGCTTGCCGAGTAATCTTTGTGCTTGTGCATTGCCTTGCTCAGCGGCTTTTTTTAGCCAGATTTGAGCTTCCGCAAAGTTTTTTTCAATGCCTTGGCCATTGGTGTAATGCTTGCCAAGCTTAAGCTGGGCAGTGACATGACCTTGTTCTGCGGCTTTCTTAAACCATGTTACGGCTTGCTTGGTATTTTTTGTAGTTCCTTGCCCTATGGCATAAAGCAGCCCAAGGGCGACTTGAGCATCGGCATTGCCTTGCTCTGCGGCCTCAGAATATAATTTTATAGCTTCAGTGTATTTTTTGTTTTTTTCGAGGGCTAAGGCTTCGCTGTATATTTCGGCAGGGGATTTTACAGGGGGCGGGGGTGCTTTTGGTGTTTGTGGGCTTGTTGTTTCTGTGTTTGCTGTTTTTGATTCAGTAGTTTCAGCAGCAAAAGCAGTGTTTGTGCAGATAAGTAAAAAGAATATGGTACATAGTATAAAAAAGTTATGCTTACTTTTTTTCAAAAAGCCATAGCAATGTTTTTTTATCGTTTCCGTCATGACCATCTCCTCTTCAATTATTGTTAAAAGTGGGGAGCAAAATGCTACAAGTACTTTATCTTATCGTGTACTTGTAGCATTTTCAATCATTTTTTTATATTTACCAAGTTTTATTTAGTTTTGTAAGTGCTTTTTGTGCATTTTCGTAGCCTTGCTGTGCAGACTTTTGATACCACTTAATTGCAAGCTCCATGTCTTTGGGGACCCCATCCGCAGTTTCATAAGCTAAAGCTAAGTTAAATTGAGCAATTGCATCCCCTGCTTCTGCAGCTTCTTTAAATAAAGCAACAGCTTTTGTGATGTCTTTTTCTACGCCTAAGCCCTCGCCATATAAAAATCCAAGGCTACGCTTTGCTTCAATACTGCCATGCTCTGCGGCTTTACTGTACCACGAGAAGGCTTCTTTATAGTTTTGTTCTACACCTTCACCATCAGAAAGGAGGGCGCCCATATTGTACATGGCAGCGGCATTGCCTTGCTGTGCAGATTTGAGGCTCCACTCTACGGCTTTTTTGAGGTCTTTTTTTACTCCAAGTCCTTGGTAATAGAAAGCGGCAAGCATGTATTGTGCCT
The DNA here is from genome assembly GCA_964369655.1 of uncultured Desulfovibrionaceae bacterium. GTDB lineage: Bacteria > Desulfobacterota > Desulfovibrionia > Desulfovibrionales > Desulfovibrionaceae > CAYJAD01. The sequence continues at coordinate 2,971 of CAYJHU010000098.1, forward strand.
CACTGTCGCCAAGTTCAGCAGATTTTTTTGTCCATTCTAAGGCTTGCTTTTCGTCCTTTTCAACTCCAATGCCATTGCGAAGATGGTGTGCTAAATTGAACATACTCATGGCGTTGCCTTGCGCGGATGCTTTTTTGTACAATTCTAATGCCTTAGTGTAATTTTGTTCCACTCCCACGCCATTAGCATAGGCATAGCCAAGGCTGGATTGTGCCAAACCGTTGCCTTGCTGTGCAGATTTTTCAAACCATTTAGCAGCTTGCACATCATCTTTCTCTATACCATTGCCAAAGCTGTACATATTCCCAATATTAAATTGTGCTTCAGGGTGGCCTTGTTCGGCGGCTTTTTTATATAAAGCAGCAGCTTGTGTGGTGTCTATTGTAACCCCAAGGCCCCTTTCGTACATAACGCCAAGGGTATACAGTGATTCAGTGTCATTTTGCTCACTAGCTTTATTGAGTAAAACCAAAGCTTGTTCGTAGTTTGGTTCACCCAAAGCGCCAAGCACATAAAGCTTACCGAGCAAGCCTTGAGCTTTGGCATTGCCTTGATCTGCGGCTTTTTTGAACCACATTTCTGCTTTTTTATAGTCTTTTTCAACACCTTCACCATTAGCATATTGTCTGCCAAGAGCTATTTGTGCATCGACATCGCCTTGCTCTGCGGCCTTAATGTAGGCGTCATCTTTTGCTTCGACTATGGATGCACTGCTTGCGCATAAAAATAAAAATAAAATGGCGCATAATACAAAAAAACTTTGGCTTTTTAGTTTTGCGGTATTGCAATTTTGCTTTTGTATTATTTTCATTATGAATTCCTTTTTTATTTTTAGATTATTGTAGAGAATTTATTTTGTATGCTACCATTTTATCTTTAAATTCTTAAGAATCTCTTGTGCATCTTCATCTCCTTGCTTTGCTGCTTTTTGATACCAGCTAATTGCTTGTTTCATATCTTTAGGCACGCCATATCCATTTTGATATGCTACGCCAAGATTATATTGTGCAAGGCTATCATCTTCTGCTGCAGCTTCTTTATAGAGAGCAACGGCTTTGGCTTGATCTTTTTTTACACCTAAACCATTAAAATACAAATTTGCTAGTCCGGTTTTTCCCTCAATATTACCAAGGTCTGCGGCTTTGGTGTACCAAAAAAAGGCTTTTTTGTAGTCCTGTTTTACAGCTTTCCCATCATAATATAAGGCACCCATATTATAAGCGCCTCCGGCATGGTTTTGCTCTGCTGACTTTAATGTCCAGTCTAAGGCGAGTTTATCATTTTGTTCCACACCTTTTCCGGTAGAGTAGAAAAAACCAAGCTGATATTGTGCAAATGCATCGCCTAGCTTGGCGGCTTTGGTGAAGAATTCAGCGGCTTTTTTTTCGTCTTGGGCGACGCCTCTACCTAAAGAATACATTAAGCCAAGTTGGTTTAGGCCATCAGTATAGCCTAAATCCACACTTTTTTGAAATAACTCCAGAGCCTTATTGGCGTCTTTTTTTATACCCACGCCGTTTAGATAGAACACTCCAAGCTTGCTGACTGCGGGGGCATAGTTTTTTTCTGCTGCTGCTTGGTAAAGCTGCACGGCTTTTTCAGGATTTTTACTGACACCATAGCCATAGGTATAAAGATAAGCTAGGCTGGCCAGTGAATTTGGGAAGCCTTGGTCGGCGGCTTTTGTAAACCACTCAGCGGCTTTTTTATAATCTTGCTCCACGCCTAGGCCATTTTCATAGCAGACAGCTAAATTGTGCTGACCGGGGGGGAAATTTTGGTTTGCAGCTTTTTGATACCATATAACAGCTTGCTTAAAATCTTGTTCCACTCCAAGGCCGTGCTCATAAAATAACCCAACTTCGGTTTGAGCATTTGGGAAGTTGCTGTCTGCGGCTTTCTTAAACCAGAAAAAAGATTTTTTGAGATCTTTCTCTACGCCCAATCCCTCTTCATATAAAAATCCAAGTTGCATTTGCGCGTTTATGTGGCCTTGCTCTGCTGCCTTGGTATACCACTTGGCAGCAAGGGTAAAATCTTTTGTTCCTCCTAGCCCATTTGCATAAAAATCGCCAAGGGCAGATTGTGCAAGAGGGAAGCCATGCTCGGCAGCTTTCTTTAGCCAAAGTTCTGACTGCTTAGAGTCTTTAGGGACTCCTTTTCCAGATATATACATTCCAGCAAGGTTATACTGCGCAAAATTCAAACCTTGTTCAGCAGCTTTTTTATACCACTTGGCAGCTTGTGCATAATCTTGTTTTACGCCCTTACCGGCAGCATATAGTCTGCCGAGTTCATTTTGTGCATAGGAGTAGTTGTTTTCAGCCGCTTTAGTATACCACTCTGCTGCTAATGTATAATCTTGCTTAAAGCCTAGTCCATCACGATACATTTCGCCAAGGTTATACATGGCTACAGCGTAACCAGTGTCAGCAGCCTTTTGAAAAAGTTCACAAGCTTTTTTCAGGTCTTTTTCCACGCCCTCACCATACTTATAAAGAACTCCGAGGATATTAATGGCAAGAGGGAAATTTTGCTCTGCGGCTTTGGAGGCAAATGTGAATGATTTTTTGGAGTCTTTGGTGACTTCGTCGCCTTGAAGATACATTTCAGCAAGGATATATAGGGAACGTACATCTCCTTGCTTAGCGGCCTTGTTATACCAGACAAGCGCTTGTTCTATATCTTTGTCTACTCCTAGCCCTTTATGGTAGGCGTTGCCAATGTTATGCTGTGCAATAGCTAAGCCTTGTTTTGCAGCCTTTAGATAGAACTCAGCCGCCTTTTTGAGGTCTTTAGTGGTGCCTTTTCCTTGTGCATGCAGTAAGCCCAAACTGTTTGTCGCTGCGGCATAACCTTGCTCTGAAGCTTTGGTAAACAAAGTAATAGCTTGCTTAAAGTCTTGTTTAACGTGCTCGCCCCGAGCATAAAGATCTGCCAAGTACATTTGTGCGCCGGGGTGACCATTTTCTGCGGCCTTGCTTAGCCAGTACACAGCTTGCTCGCTATCTTTTTTTACGCCCTCTCCGTTACTATAAAAAGCTGCTATTTCATATTGAGAGTCTACATGGCCTTTTTTAGCAAGATCTAGATATATTTTTGCCGCTTCTGCATATTTTTTTTCATTTTCAAGGCCATATGCTTTTTGATACAATTCCTTATCGGAGAGTTCTGCGGCTGCAAAGCCCAAATTAGATGTGGCTATAAATAAAAAGCACATCGTGCATATGGAAATAATTTTTTTTGTAGTAAAAATAGAGTTCTTCATAGCTATTTCTCCGAAAGCAATTTTTCAAAAAAAAATGGGAAAAGAAAATTTTTTTACATTCCTCTTTTCCCAAAAATTTAATTTCGATGTGTTGTTATATTGTTACTTTATCGAAATGTTCACCTGCTCTAAAGCTGAGCGTAAGTATTCTACATTTTTTTCTGACAATGTATGTAATGGTAAACGTAATTCATCTTCAATTTTTCCCATCATGTTAAGTGCTGCCTTAACGGGAATTGGGTTTGTTTCCACAAACATGGCGCGATTAAGCGGCATGAGCTGAAAATGAATTTCGCGTGCTTTTTTGATGTCTTGTGCAGTCCAAGCAGCGCAAAGTTCAGCCATGGCTTTGGGCATGACGTTGGAAGTTACAGAAATAACTCCGCAGCCTCCAATGCTTAATAGCGGCAATACCGTAAAGTCATCGCCGGAAAGCACTTGAAAGCCCTTTGGACATTCTTCGAGGATGTCAGAGATTTGCGTAAGGTTGGCTGTGGCTTCTTTGATGCCAACAACATTGGAGAATTCCTTGGCGATTCTGCCTACCGTTGGCGGAAGCATGTTGCATCCGGTGCGACCCGGCACATTATACATAACCAAGGGAAAGTCCACCGCACTAGCAATGGCCTTGTAATGTTGGTATAAACCCTCTTGCGTGGGTTTATTATAGTAAGGGGTAATAAGCAAAGCCCCACTTGCGCCCGCCTCTTTGGCAAAACGGGTTAAGTGTATGGCTTCGTTAGTATTATTAGAGCCAGCTCCAGCAAGCACCGGAACACGCCCTTTGGCCTGATCGATGCAAATTTCTATGACTTTCTCGTGCTCTTTGTGGCTTAAAGTCGCGGACTCGCCCGTGGTTCCACAAGGGACAAGACCATTTATGCCTTCTTGAATTTGCCATTCAATAAACGCACGATATCTTTCCTCATCGACGGCTCCTTTGTGGAAGGGCGTGACTAAGGCTGTGAATGCACCTGCAAACTGCATATTATCCTCTCTTAAGGTAGATTAAGCGTACTCTTGAGTAATCAAGAGTATTCAAACTACTGATTAAGATACTCTTTTAGCTCTTTACCTGCGCGGAAGAAAGGCAAGCGTTTGGGCTTAACAGTAACGCTGTCGCCGGTTTTAGGATTGCGTCCGGTGTACTCACCGTATTCCTTTACTTTAAAGGAGCCAAATCCACGAATTTCTACTCTTTCGCCGGCAAGCAAGGATTCTTTCATGCAATCAACGAAGGTTGAAACAACAAGAATTGCGTCTTCCATAGGAAGATTGGTTTCATCGGCAAGTGCTTTGATAAGTTCACTTTTGTTCATACTGTCTCCAAAAAAATAAAATTAGTAGTTAAGCTACAAGAATTTAATTACAGAATTATCATATAAAAGTAAATAGTTATTCTTCAAAAATGTGTAAAACATTTCTATTTTCTAGTATATCTAACATATTTAGGCGTAATTTTTGTATTTTTTTAGCTAGAGCCTCAATATCCACACTGGCAGGAGCCCCCTTGGCATAGCTTAAAAAAGGCTTTTGGTGGCGCACAGCTTCCATCAGTTTAAGGTCATAGCGCACAGCCCCAAGTAGAATTGGCTCGATTCCTAGGAATTTTTGGCAGGCCATAAATAATTTATTGAAGGTTTCTTTTTCTTCCTTGGGGGTTTCTACTTGGTTAACAATAACCATAAAGTCGCGGATACCGTGCTCGGTATGCAAAATCTTCATTAAGGCATAGCCGTCGGTGAGGGAGGTTGGCTCTGGAGTGATAACCACAATGCGTAAAGCTGCCATAACTGCAAAAGCTTGTACCATCTCGGTGATGCCGGCGCCTAAGTCCATGAACACATAGTGATATTTGGTTAAAAGAGGATTTAAGCGCTTGAGCAAAAGCTCACGCTGATCTGCATCTAGTTCCACAAGGTCCGGCATGCCGGAAGCGGCCGGTAAAACATCAAGCCCCGTATCAAGGGTGTGCAAGACATCTGTCATTTCGCAATTGCCAAGTAGCGCATCTTGCATGGTTCTTTCCGGTGTAATGCCAAGCAAAACGTCAAGGTTGGCAAGCCCCATGTCGCAGTCCATGAGTAATGAAGGTAAGCCCATTTCTTGTAGGGCATAGGCGAGGTTTAAGGTTAGGTTGGTTTTACCAACGCCACC
>CAYJHU010000099.1:0-8385 GCA_964369655.1 uncultured Desulfovibrionaceae bacterium
AGCTTGTGAACGTAGCTTTGCTAAATTGGCAGAAGCTAAACAGGCTGGTGATATTCATAAAAGGCTCTTAGGCGCTCCTGCAATTTCTGGTTTTAAGAGGATTGCATAAATGAAAGATAGCATTGCCATAATCACAGCTCGTGGCGGCTCAAAACGTCTTCCCCGTAAGAATATACGTCCTTTTTGTGGCAAGCCCATGATTGCGTGGCCTATAGAGGTAGCTCTAAAATCTGAATGTTTTGAGTATGTTTTAGTAAGTACTGATGATGCAGAAATTGCAGAAATTGCAAAACAATACGGTGCAGACGTCCCTTTTCTGCGTCCTAAAGAGCTTGCAGATGACTTTACTCATGCTCATGTCCCTGCAAGGCATATGCTTGAATGGGCTTTGAAAGAACTGGGGGATTTTGCAAGTTTTGCCCATATCTACCCCACGTCTCCCATGCTGAGTATAAAAGATATATGCCATGGTTATGAGCTTATTAAAAGCGGGAAAAATTTTGCTTATACAGCGCAGAAAATTTCTTTTCCCATTTACCAAGTGGTAACTGAAGGAGAAGATAGTACAATCCAAGCATTGTTTTCACCTGAAAAAGCTGGCATGCGCTCACAAGATATGCCTACGGCTTATATTGATGCTGGGCAGCTGTATTATTTTAATACACAAGCATTTTTGCGAGATGAGCAAGGTATAAAAGATGGTGTCAGTCTTATCTCTATGCCTAGCGAAAGAGCCGTCGACATTGACACTGAAGATGACTGGGGCTTTGCAGAGAAATTAGCAAAAATCCAAGGTCTTGCTTAATGCACCTTACCATCCGAGCCGATGCCTCTCCCACCATGGGGACAGGGCATGTTATGCGTTGCCTTGCTTTTGCGCAGTTGGCAAAGAAGCTCAATATTGCTTGCACTCTTATGGGGCGTATTCAAGTTCCATGGGTACTTAATAGACTTAAGAAAGAAGGCATCAATTATACCATTCTTTCGGATGAAATTCCAAAAGAAGAAAACCCAAAAGAGCTTTTGCAAAATATATCTGATATACCAAAAGGTTCTTGGATTGTGCTTGATGGCTATCACTTTACCCTTGAGAGCCAAAAGGGCGTACGTGCGGCTGGGCACAAGCTTTTAATTATTGATGATTATGCACATCTGCCCGAATATTCTTGCGATATACTCTTAAATCAAAATATTGGAGCGGAAGGTTTACAATATACTGGAGATATAGGCCAAAAGTGTCTTGGCCTTGAGTATGTGCTTTTGCGGCAAGAATTTATAGAAGCTCGGGAAAAAGCTCTTAAGCGAATATACCCTAAAACACCACAAAATATTTTACTTACTCTGGGTGGTGGAGATTTTTCTGAGCATTTGCAGCGCATAGCACCTTATTTTAGCACTCCCGAAATGCAGGGAAAGATATTGCGAGTTATTTCCGGCTCCATGTCTGATGATATTATCGTAAAAACGTTACAAGATTGCTCTGCGCACATAGAAATATTGCACAATGTCCATGACATGCCAGCCTTGCTTTTGGACACAGATCTATGTATCAGCGCAGGTGGGAGCACATGTTGGGAGCTGTGTTGCTTAGGTGTGCCATTTTTAACGGTGGAAGTTGCTGAAAATCAACGGGAGATCGTTACGGGGCTAGGCAGAAAAAAAATTGCTCAGCCATTAAAAGATGCTTCTTTGCAAGAAATGGTTCTCGAACAAAATTATATGACAATGGTTAAGCAGGTCAAATCCTCCTCCGTTGATGGAAAAAGCCTAGAACGAATATTACACCTTATTAAATAAAAATAATATTATCCAAAGGTTTTATAATTGCCACACACACTAACACAAACCAGCCAAAATCTAGAAAGCAACCAGAAAAATCTCCGAATTGCAAATTTAAGTGATAAAGAATTTGTTTTTGACCTTGCCAATGACCCTATAGTAAGACAGACATCATTTTCCTCAGAACCAATTACATGGAAAGAGCATTGCAAATGGTTTGATAGCCAGCTAAAACAGAAGAACCCTTTCTATATAGTTGAATATGGCAATGCTCCGTGCGGATACGTGCGATTTCAAGAAAGCAATGATGATCAAACAAATTTAATAATTACAGTGGCGATAAGCCCTGTTGTCCGCAATAAAGGTTTGGGGTTTTTTGCAGTAAAAGAGTCTTGTGCAAAAGTCTTGATGTTATCAAAAATAAATACTATTACTGCATTGGTTAAGAGAGGGAATATAGCATCTATCAACTTATTTAAGCGAGCTTGTTTTTCGCAAAAACCTTCTCATTGCCACCAGGATATAGAAGAATTTTATTATCCAAATCATGAAGAATAATTATGCTTATAGAAAATACAATAAATAATATTCTCGTTATCGCCGCCCATCCCGACGATGAAATCTTAGGTTGTGGCGCGACAATGGCACGATTAGTAAATGCAGGGGCAAAGGTTACGGTTCTCTTGCTTGGAGAAGGACCTTTGTCACGTCTTACAGATAACACTGCCAAAAATGACGAAAAAAATCACGCCATGTTTTCGGCGCAAAATGCGGCCAAAGCTCTTGGTGTCCAAAAGCTCGTAACTGCAGGTGTTGATGATTTTCAGGGCTTTGCCGATAATCGCTTTGACACGGTAGCACTCATTGATATTGTGCAATTTATTGAAAAAATAGCCGAAGACATTCAGCCTGACGCGGTGTTTACTCACCACGCAGGGGATATGAATATTGACCATAGGATAACGCACGAAGCTGTTATGACTGCCTTTCGCCCACTTCCAGAAAGCTCTGTGAAGCTCATTGCAGGCTTTGAGGTTCTTTCCAGCACTGAATACGTTGCACCCAATATGCTCCCGCCTTTTGTGCCAAATATGTATGTAAATGTGGAAGATTTTATAGAAAAAAAGCAAAAGGCTCTAGAGGCTTACGCCTCTGAAATGCGTGATTTTCCGCATCCTAGAAGCTATGAGGCTGTGAGGCATTTGGCTGCATTACGGGGCGCGCACAGCGGCGTTACGGCGGCGGAAGCTTTTATGTGTTATAGGTGGCTATTTTAAGAGGAATTTGAATTTATGAAAACAGTTTTTATAGGTAATTTTGTTAGCGTATTAAAGGTTGTTCATTCTGAAACAAACTTAAATGAGGTGATAGTAGAAAAAAATAATTTTTCTGATGAGTTTCAAATGTTTTGCACTGACAAAAAAATTAAAGTCTATGAGGTTGAAAACTTATCTGATATTGAACGACATTTAATCAATAAAAATTATTTAGATGTCGTTTGCTTTGTGGCTAGTTTTGGGATAATATTTTCAATGAAAATCATAAATTCATTTAAAAAAATAGTTAATTTTCACCCTGGAGATGTTTTTACATGCAGAGGGAGGCATCCCTTACCTTTTGCAATAAAAAAAAGACTTCCAATGATGGCAATAACAGCTCACTATATAGACTCAGAAAAAATTGATTGTGGACCAATTATAGCACAGCAATTTATTCCTATTGATTATAATAGTGATTATAAATACAATGAAAAAATCCTTCTTTCTACACTAGAATATTTTTCCCATTCAGTTATTTTGTTAATGGAAAATCAATTTGTCGTAAAATATGATTGGTCTTTTAATTTTAAGTCTAAATATAATAAGAAATTGTTGCCACATGAATTGGATGAAATATTTAATGCTAAAAAATTAGAAGACATTTTATGAAAATTGTGATCAGTCAACCAAGATATCTCCCTGCGCTCAATTATTTGCAGCGTTTGTATAATGCAGATTTATTTATTTTTCTAGATGATGTCCAGCGGCAAGGTCGTGGATTTGAAAATAGGAATAAGGTGTTATTAAATGGTAAAGAAAAAATGCTTACTATTCCTATACTTTCTAGTTCTCGAGACGTCATTTATAACACTTTAGTCAAAGGTAGCGATTGGAAAATCGAACATCTAAATCTTCTCAAAACGGCTTACTCAAAGCATAAATTTTTTGATCTAGATTTTTTGAATGATCTTTATTGTGGAAATGATGAGGACTTATTTTTTTCCAATATTACAATAACACATTTAATTAAAATCTCTAATTATTTAGGATTTGAATTTTCATACATCAAAGCTTCTGAGCTTAATATTGATCATTCTTGTAAAGGGCCTCGCCATCTTTATGATATTGCACGAGAGGTTAAAGCAACAACCTACATTTCGGGTGAAAATGGACGGGATTATGGTGTTGCAGATGCTTTTTCGAATGATATTTCAGTATTATATCATTTTTTTAGCCATCCGATATATACACAAGTTAAGAGTAATAATTTTATTCCATGGCTTTCCTTTTTTGATGCCTTATTTACCATGGGAAGAAAATATGTTTTGTCGATTGTAAGTAATCCATTACAATTAAAAAAATGAGAGGAATAATGAAAGGTACAACTTATATCATTGCTGAATTATCAGCAAACCATTTAGGGGATTTTGAAAGAGCTGTTGGGATTATCAAAGCAGCTGCGAATGCTGGATGTGATGCAATAAAAATACAAACGTTTAGACCTGACACCTCAACAATTGATTGTAATAATGAATATTTTATTGTTAAAAATAAATTGTGGAAGGGAAGGACATTGTATGATTTATATTCTGAAGCGTATATGCCATGGGATTGGACTCTTAAGTTAAAAGAATATGCAAAAAAATTTAATATAGAATTTTTTTCCGCCCCATCAAATATTGAATCTGTTGATTTTTTGGAAAATTGTAAAATATCACACTACAAAATTGCCTCCTTCGAACTTGTGGACATCCCCCTTCTAAAAAAAGTTGCTCAAACAAAAAAGCCCGTCATTATGTCCACCGGCATGGGAACACTGGCCGAAATTGACGAGGCTGTGCGCACTTTAAGAGAAAATGGCACCACGGATTTAACATTGCTCAAGTGCACTTCGTCCTATCCAGCCCCCGTGGAAGAAGCCAATTTACGCACCATACCGCACATGGCTGAAGCTTTTAATTGCAAGGTTGGGCTTTCAGACCATACGCTTGGCTCAGCGGTGGCTGTGGCCGCAGTTGCGCTTGGGGCTACGGTCATCGAAAAACATTTCACTCTTGCGCGCGCCGATGGCGGACTTGATGCTGCATTTAGCATGGAGCCACACGAGTTTAAGCAAATGGTGCAAGATATTCGCACGGTTGAAAAAGCTCTTGGCCGTGTCAATTACGACCGCACAGAGAAAGAGCAAAACTCCGTGTGCTTTAGGCGCTCGCTCTTTGTGGTGAAAGATATCAAAGCTGGGGAAGTATTCACCGCAGAAAATGTGCGTAGTATTCGCCCCGGGCATGGGCTGCATCCGCGAGAACTGGAACATATTTTAGGTAGCAAGGCTACGTGCGACTTGGCAAAGGGAACGCCGCTTTCCAAAGCCCATCTTTATTAAACGCCTAAAAATATAGTATATTTGTGAAAATTTTTGTCATTCAATAATTTTCACGTACATATTACTTCCTTGAATAAGCACATCAAATTAAGCTCCGCCTGTTTTCAGGTGGAGCATGCTAAACTTCTGTACAATTAAGGTTTATTGTAATTTGGTTAAAGGCGATGTCATGAACTCGTGTAGACACAGCCTAGAATGCCGTGAAAAAATTTCAATTGGTTTGGCGATACCTTGCTTTTTATGTACCATTTTGATACGCATCGAGGTCGCTGGGAATACTCAAAATATATAAGTACGCCTTGAAACCAGACATATAATTTTATTACATTTAAATTTAAAGAGCCAAAATGACAAATTCTATACTACGTAATTGGAAATATTTAACATATTTATATTCTTTTTTGGCAATATCCGGAATGATATTTATTTTACAAACGGTAAATATTCCCAGAAAAAATTTTGATACGCCACTGTATATAGCAATACCAATTTTGCTGACAATAATTTCCTTCTGCCTATTTAGTTGCAAAATTTTTTTTGTCAGGGCTTTCACTATTTTCTTATCATTCGTCATAGCTTGCTTATTTGGAATGCTCACCTACGCACAATTCTTTTATAGAAGAATAAACTCGGGTCTTTCAAAAACAGATATTGATGCAATAATGCAAACTACCATTGATGAATCAATATTTTATATTATCGAAGACATGTACACAACTCTTGGCATGCTATCTTTTATTGTCGTCACTATCGTAATTTTTTGTCACTTTATAAATATCGCCTTGATTACTTGGAACAGTAAAATAGTGGTAAATAAATTTGTAGCTATCACTGCTATTCTTTGTAGTATTTGCCTAACTTATTCAGTTTCACAAGTCTATGCCTTTAAATTTGTTACAGATAACATAGCAGATTATAATAATAGCCTTATTAAATTTAAGAAATTACAAAAAACACTTTCACAAAATACGTATCAAATTCATAACAAAAAACAGCGCGGTGAAGTATATGTCGTCGTCATAGGTGAATCTCAAACGCGTGATTATATGCATTTTTTTGCTCCATACCCACATATGGAAAATACTCCGTGGATGAGTTCACAAAAAAATAATAAAAATTGGACTTTCTTCAAAAATAGCTTTTCATTTCATACTCACACAGAACCAGCTTTATCCGCAGCTTTAACAGACGGTAGAGCCCTAACAGGTTTAACCTTCCCCTTGGGTGAAACTATTATTTCTCTTTCACATCGCTATGGAATAAAAACTATTTGGCTTAGCAATCAAAACAAAATGGGATCTTGGGATAACATAGTCAGAGCGATGGCTAGTACAGCTCAAACTACTAAATTTACGGAGTCTAATAATGTATTTGATATTAACTTCGATGGGGAACTACTTCCCTTCTTGGATGAAGAGCTAGCAAAAATTAACCCAGATGAAAACACTCTAATTGTTTTACATCTTCAAGGGTCACACGGACCTTATAGGCATCGCTATCCACAAAATTATACTACCTATGATTTTAAAGATAAGGCATTTGTAGGTGCACTAAATAATCACGCATACAAAAGTAAGCTTTCAAGCTATTTGACTGCAAGTCTTTATACCGATAGCATTTTACGTGATATTGCTACTCGAATTAAAAAATTGCAAAAACCAGTAACATTCATATATTTTGCAGATCATGGAGAAGATGCTGTGGATAATCGTGGTCATAACTTTAGTAGTTTTACATGGACCATGGCTCGAATTCCATTTGCCGTATGGCTTTCAGAAGAATATCAAGAACGATACCCTCAAAAACTTTCTCATTTAAAAGAAAATCAAGACAAAATATTTACAAATGATCTTATTTATGATGTTTACGCAGGATTATTAAATATTGACGGTAAAAATTACAATAGCAAATTTGACATCAGTTCTCCAGAGTATAGTATAACACTAGACAACGCTATAATTGCAAATAAAATTAAAATAACAGATGATTATTCCATAAAGCGTACTTACAATATGCTTCCCAAAAATATGATAGTTCACAGAAGCAATACCATATTTAAAACTGTGCAGGCCTATAGCCAAGGCATGCGCGAGTTTGAAATTGACCTTGTGTATGGGAAAAATCAAGACGGATCAGAAAATCTTTACGTTGGGCATGAAATTAAAACAATAACAACTTCATTTGAGCAATATATGGAGCTAACCAATAGTTTCTTTGATTTTCTTTGGTTAGATATTAAAAATATCAATGATGAAAACAAAGATGAAATCTATAAAATTATTGATTCGGTTGACGCAAAATATAACATTAAACACCGTGCTCTTATAGAATCAAGTACACCTCGACAGTTGGAGAAATTTTCTAAACTAGGCTGGGATACAACATACTATCTTCCTTGGCAAAGATTACTAAACTTAGAAAAAGAAAATAAAGAAAGTTTCGCAGCCCAAATTAACAGTATTGCCAATTATGTCAAAAAACACTCTATTGGCGGTGTAAGCTACGACCTTAAAGCCGATGCTTTAATACAAAAATATTTAAAACCGCTACTACCTCAAAATGCAAAATATTATTCATGGAATACGAAATGGAGTTATACCAACAAAGATATTAATGAAAAACTTGCTCCCTATCCACATTTAAGCAGGATATGCATTCCATTCCCTTCACCTTTTCACCTTTAGTCTTTTGACATAGCCATAGCAGTTCCACTTGGAATTGCTATGACGAATACGAAAGCAGGCGCCCACGTCGAAGCTTAAGCGTAATTTAAGACCACTGCGTAATCTATCCTTTCTCAAAACTTACTTGAATCAGTGTTATTCAATAATTTTCACATACATATTACTTTCTTGAAGAAACACAACAAACGGAGCCCCGCCTGTTTTCAGGTGGGGCTTTTCTTTTGTCACAACAACTAAAAGGAGGAAATATGAAACAATATCAATCAGAAAATGTCAGTGA
>CAYJHU010000100.1:0-8351 GCA_964369655.1 uncultured Desulfovibrionaceae bacterium
CCAAATAGGAAAGGTGGCCTGCCCGGTCAAGCCTTTCGGGTAGGTTGCTTGAGGGCGTGAGTAATTGCGCCCCTAGATTAATGACGACCACTCACTTTCTTAAATTATTAAGATAATAATATATTCATTTGATTTTGAAGTGAGACAGAACCCGGCTTATAGTCCGACTCTTGTGGTTCATTAACATATATATATTTCAAAAGGCAGCATAAAAGGAAAAACAAGCCCCCCATCTTCCTTCATTCAGCTCGCAAGTTGATTCCCTCCTGCACTGACAATTTTTACAAAAATTAAGTTTGCAAAGGTCGTAAAGCGTATGCCACATTCTCTCCCCCAAAATCATACACAGCAAAATTCCATGCACATCTGGGCAATTATTCTTGCGGCCGGTCAAGGATTACGCTTACAAGCCCAAACAAACAACCTTCCCAAGCAATTTTTAGAACATAAAAATCTTCCTCTCTATATGCATTCGGCTCAAAGCATGAGTTCGTATGCTCCCCTTAAGGGCATTGTCTATGTTTTTCCTGAAGAGTTTTTAGAGCAAGAAAAAGAAGCTCTTACGCGCAAGAATTTTGGCCTTGCCTATAAGGCCGTAGCCGGTGGAAAACGCAGGCAAGACTCTGTACGCTCTGGCCTAAGCGCTCTTCCGCCCACTTGCACCCATGTGCTCGTGCATGATGCGGCTCGTCCCTTTATCTGTCTAGAACTTGTACACAACTTGTGCTCAGCATTGCAAAAGGGCGCAGATGGTGTTATACCAGCACTACCTGTGGTAGATACCATTAAAGAAGTTGAAAATGGCATAGTTAAAAACACTTTGCCGCGCCATACCCTCTACAGCGTACAAACTCCGCAAGGTTTTATGCGCCATATCCTTGAAAAGGCCCATGCAAAAGCGGAAGAGGATTGTATAGATGTTACCGATGATGCCGGTGTTTTGGAACATTGTGGCTATGAAGTACAAATAGTTGAAGGGCAAGCCAATAACACTAAAATTACCCATGCTGAAGATCTTATGAAGTTACACACTCCCCCACTCTCTCGCCCTTGTGTCGGTTTTGGCTATGACGTACACCGTTTTTATTGCCCCAAAAAAGACAAGGTCAGCGGCAAAGAAAGACCGCTCAAACTTGGCGGAGTGCTTATACCTGTCAGCAAGGACAATCCATTGCAGGTTATTGCCCATTCCGATGGTGATGTTTTGTTGCATGCTCTCATGGACGCATTGCTTGGCGCTACAGCTCTTGGTGATATTGGTTTGCACTTTCCTGACAGCTCTGCAGATTTTGACAATGCAGACTCAGCTGTTCTCTTACAAGAAGTTTTACGCCTTGTACGAGAAAAGGGACTGACCATCCAGCATGTGGATTTAACCATCATTACCCAAAAACCCAAAATTTCTCCTCAGCGCACAACAATTCAAAAAAATGTAGCCCACCTTTTGGGACTTGCGCAAGAATATGTCAATGTCAAAGCTACCACGGAAGAGGGGCTTGGATTTACCGGTAGCGGAGAAGGCATTAAGGCCACAGCCCTTGTCAGCGGTAGCCTTTGCCAAAGCGCTGAACATTCTTAAATAGTTTTTAAGGTAAATATATGGATACTAAACAAGATATCGTTAGCATTAATTATCAATTCCCTTGGTTTGAACACTATGACGCCGGGGTTTCGCATACCATCAAAAATTTTGACGGAGCGCTTTTTACCTTACTTGATAGGGCAGCTCGCAACACCCCAGATCGCTACGCTTGTATTTTTGAAAACACCAAAATTACCTATGCCGAGCTTAAAAATAAAGCTGAAACTTTTGCCGCCTCCCTACGCCTCATGGGCATCAATCATGGCGACAGAGTAGGTATTATGCTTCCCAATTTGCCGCAAGGCATCATTGCCTTTTGGGGTATTATGAAAGCCGGCGCCATAGCAGTTATGCTTAATCCCCTCTATATGGAAACAGAAATTGTTCACCATCTGCAAGACTCCGGCACCAAATGCCTCATCGTGCTTGATTTACTGTGGCCAAAACTCAGCCCTCTATTGCCGCGTTTGCCTGTGCAAAAATTTATTGTTACCAGTATTACAGAGTCTCTTTCCTTCCCTTTAAATTACCTCTATGCCTTTAAAGAGAAGAGAACACGCGCTGCTATTTCCATAACATATTCTGAAAACGTCATTTCATGGAAAAAGATGTTTTCCACCCCAAAAACCTACAGCGCCGACTGCGCTATCAGCAGTAATACTGTAGCCTTATTGCAATATACAGGTGGCACCACCGGCACTCCAAAAGGGGTTATGCTCACGCACCAAAACATTGGCACCAATTGCACGCAAATCATAAGTATTATACACGATATTGCCAAAGAAAAGCATTCTTTTGTGTCAATTTTACCCTTTTTCCATGTTTACGGGCTTTCGGTGGGTCTCATTATTCCAACGGCCATAAATGCTTGTATTTTGCCACTGCCCCGCTATGTGCCACTGGATGTCTTAAAACTTATCAAAAAGCATAAGCCCACAATACTCCCCGGCGCTCCTGCTGTGTACTCCTCGCTTATGCAACAAAAAAACCTTGCTACCTATAATTTGCGTAGCATAAAATTATGCATTTCAGGTTCTGCCCCCTTGCCGGAAGAACACTATCGACGCTTTCATGAGCTCACCGGTGCAAGTATCATCGAGGGCTATGGCCTTACCGAAGCTTCTCCCATCACCCATATCAGCCCCTTGGCAGAGGGAAAACATAAAATCGGCTCCATCGGCATTCCCCTACCCAGCACACAAGCACGCATTGTGGACATGGAGGGAGGCTCTTTAACCCTACCCCCAGGAAAGCTAGGTGAACTTGTCATCCGCGGCCCGCAGGTTATGATTGGTTACTGGAATCGCCCTGACGCTACAGCTTCGGCCGTGCGTAATGGCTGGCTATATACAGGTGACCTTGCCACCATGGACGAAGAGGGATTTTTCCATATCCTAGATCGCAAAAAAGACATGATTATTGTCACCGGATACAATGTATATCCTCGTGAAATTGATGAAGTTTTACTCGAGCATCCCGACATTTTAGACGCCGTTGCCGTAGGCATTCCTGATAATCAGCGCGGTGAAATCATCAAAGCTTATATTGTGCTTAAACAAGACACCAGCCTCAGCCGTGCGGAAGTCATTGCATGGTGTCGCACTAAGCTTGCCAGCTACAAAGTTCCGCGCTTGGTGGAGTTTCGTGAATCTTTACCAAAAACCATGGTGGGCAAAGTTTTACGCCGTACTCTGCGCGAAGAAGAAATGAACAAAATGAACCAGCAAGAATCACAAGAAGATTCAGCCCTTGAGCAAAATACTGAGCAAACAGATGTGCAAAACACTCCGCAAGATACTGAGGAAAAAGCATAATGCGTCTTCTTGTGCAAAGAGTTCACAGCGCCAATGTTTGTGTGCGTACCTTTGAGCCTGAAAAAACAGAAGAAGTGGCACGCATTAAGGCCGGCTTATTGGTTTTTGTGGGCTTTGGGCATGAGGATAATGCGCAGCTTCCACAGAGCAAAATATGGACCTCTATCATTGATAAGCTTTTACATTTACGCATTTTTCCCGGGAATACTCCGGAAACTGCCCATAAGTTTCAATCCAGCGTACTCGACTATGGCGGAGAGATTTTACTTGTTTCGCAATTTACCCTCTATGCGCAGTGCAAGCAAGGCCGCCGTCCAGACTTTTTGGCCTCTACCGCGCCAGCCCTTGCAAAAGAACTGTTTGCAAGCTTTGTAAAAGATGTACACGCCGCCCTGCCCTCACGCGTTTTTTCCGGCCACTTTGGTGCTAATATGGATGTGTCATTAGTCAATTGGGGACCGGTGACCATCATGCTTGACAGCGAGGAGCTATATCCCAGTATTGAAAAAACTTCATAAAAATTGTATATGATATACTGTTAGAACAATTCATGCATTCTTAACCTTTATTGTGTATATCTTTGCATAAGCGAGAAGCGTGTGGCAGTATATTTACAACATTATTTTGACCCCAACGTCCAACAGCGTAGGCTCAAACCCACCCCCGGAAGCAAAAAAATGTTGCATAATCTAGGTTATGTACAAAATGTACACTCGGGACAACTTCTTGCGGAATTTTTACCTCTAAGCTCTGTAAAAGACAGAGAAAAACGCTTTATCTATTCTCATCCAGAATTTCCTCTTGGTGCAAATACGCACATTGACCCAGACAATCCGCACCGCCTTTTAGCCAGTAAAAAAGGCTATGTTGCCTATGTACAAGACAAAATATGCATCGTTCCTGTGCTTAAAGTCCACTCCGATGTAAGCTTTCATACGGGCAATATCCTTTTTACCGCCGATGTAGCCATTGCCGGCAACGTGCGCGCAGGCTTTGAAGTACAAGGGGACAATGTGCTCATTACCGGCATGGTGGAGGGTGGCATTGTGCATGCGCACAAATCCCTTTCCATACAGGGAGGCGTGCGTGGCGGCGCCGGAAAACACTGTAAGCTCATTGCACAAAAAGATATTCGTATTGCTTTTGCAGAAAATGCACTTATCCAATCTATTGGAAATATTGTCGTTGAAAAAAACTGCTTGCACAGTTCAGTGTATGCCGGACGCAACACCCTCATCAAAGGGCGCCTTGCCGGTGGAACTTTGCACGGTCGCCAAGGTGTACTCATTGCTGAACATGCCGGCAATAAGGCCGGTATCAGCACACGTATTTTTTTAGGTTACGATCCCAGTAGCATACACAAATTAGAAAAAATTGACGCACAACTTACAGAACTGAGTGGCACTTTGCGCCATCTAAACGCAGTGGCAGGCCACTTACCACCAGAAACTAATGAACTTAGTCAAAAACTCCACAAATTAAAACACAAAAACAACCGTTTACTCTATGCCCGCCAAAATTTATGGGCACGCTTACAATTAGATGAAGCCCACAATCGTCATTGTAAAATCGTCGTTATGGGAACTGTTTTTGCTGGTGTAGAAATTGCAATAGGTCAATCCTATATGGAAGTGGAAAAAAATCTTAGCTCGGTGGTTTTTTCTTTAATAGAAAATGAAATCGTCTGTTCACCCTATACCCCAGCGAAAAAATAATGCAAAGCACAAGCCCAAAACTCATCTCTACTGCCACAGAACACATGGATATTGTTGTAGAACGTCCCAAACAATCTCCGCTTTTTATGCTGGGCAGTGGCGGACGTGAACGAGAAGAAAATATCATTGCACCGTGGCTTTCTTTACATAGCGATGGTTCGCAAAAAGCCACGAAACTCCCCGTATTTGTGGGCGCTGGCTTTGGTTATGGCATCTTAGCTTTGCTCAAAGTGTATCAAGGCCCCCTTGTCATTATAGATAAAGAAACTGACATTCAAAAACTAACGCAAATTAAAAAAACTTTGCAAGAACAATGCAGTACAGAGCAATTACAAAACATTTTTTGGATTGAAAATGAAAATACCGATGAAGTTCTACGCCTTTTAACTCATTGGCAAACGCAGCATGGCGGGCAAGCCTTCATCCCCTTGGTTCATTCTTTTTACCTGCGCTATGAAAAAGAATGGTATAGTTTTTTGCGCGATCAAGTCAAAGCCAGTCAAAACTATGACTTTTGGACAAAAGTTCGCAAACCACGCTTTGTACAAAACAATCCTCGGGTTTTGCTTATTACCAGTAAGTATTTTTTGATGGGCGAGCTTGCCCATGCTTGCAAAAAGCTTAATCTTGAGCATAAGCTATTGACTATTCCCGACGAATCCATTGCAAGTAGTGACTTTATAAAAACTTTTCTTACCGCAGTGGCTGAGTTTGAGCCAGATTGCCTCATCACCATGAACCATCTTGGTATTGATAAAGAAGGCATTCTCATGGGTTTGCTTGAGCAATTACAATTACCGCTTGCATCATGGTTTGTGGACAATCCGCATTTGATTGTCCATGAATATCAAAATCTCAAAAGTCCATGGGTACATATTTTTACTTGGGATATGGACAACATAGATTCCTTACAGCGCATGGGATTTGAGCATGTTTCATACTTACCGCTTGGTACCAATACAGATCTTTTCTGCCCCAATACCAAGGGAAAGAGCACATGGAAAAGAGATATTTCCTTTGTGGGTAATTCCATGCTCTACAAAGTTCAAACTCGCCTTGCTAAAACCATTCTCCCCGTAAAATTACTCGAAAGCTTTGAAGAAACGGCTTTAAATTTTTGCCATTGCCATGAACGCTCTGTGGTGGATTTTTTGAAGAATCACGCCCCGCACACCCATGAACAATATCTGGCTTTGACAAGCAATGAAGTGCGCCTTGGCTATGAAACTGCTCTAACCTGGGAGGCCACGCGCGTCTATCGAGCCTCTTGTGTGGAGCAAATCCTGCCCTTTAATCCTTTATTGGTAGGAGATGATGGCTGGAATTTTATTTTTGCCAAGCAAAAAGGACAATTTGGCCTGCACAGAGAGCTTAATTATTATAGTGAATTATCAAGTTTCTACCCTCTTTCTGACATAAATTTTAATTGCACCAGCAAGCAAATGAAAGGGGCAGTCAATCAGCGTATTTTTGATGTGCCGGCCTGTAATGCCTTTGTTCTCACCGATTGGCGTGAGCAAATGGATGCACTCTTTGAGCCACAAAAGGAAATTATATCGTATAAAGAGTTAGAAGAAATTCCAGACCTTGTACGTTATTACCTAGCGCATCCTGAAGAAAGAAAGCGCATTACACAAGCCGCACGTCAGCGCGTGCTGGCTGAACACACCTGGGAACATCGCCTGCAAGACTTATTACGCAGCATGCAGCAAGTCTATGGTCAAAGGTAAATGACATGCAAAAGCCAATACTTGTACTACAAATGCAACGTATGGGAGACCTTATTTTAAGCTTCCCACTGCTTGGCTTATTGCAAAAAAAATATCCACAAACGCCCATATGGACCGTAGCCGAAGAAGCTTTTTTTTCTGAATTTTACGGACTTGCCCCCCAAACAGTATTCTTTCCGCCAACGGCTGCATCCAACTTGCAAACTCAAGCCTATAAAATGGTCATCAATCTAAGCCACCGAGAAGATGCCGCACGCCTTGCCGGACAGGTTCAGGCTGATCAACGCTTTGGCGCATATATTCAAGGAAACACCCCCTATATTGGTGGAGATTGGCCACTGTACAGAGCAAGTATTGTACATAATAATAGCTCCAATCTTTTCCACTGGAGCGATCTTTATCTTTTGGAACACCTCGATAAGGAAAAAATTCCCCCATGGAAGGCTTCTTTGCCCATTGAGCAAAAAGAAAAAACCGTAGGAATTTTTGTGGGCGCCAGCGAAAAAGAAAAACGCCCCAGCGCGTCTTTTTTTGCAAAGCTTGCAAAATCCCTTGCACGCAAAGATTATCGAGTTCTTTTTTTAGGCGGCCCAAATGATATTCCCATTGCTGAAGAAGCCACACGCTTAAGCGGCCTTAAAGGGGCATCGCTGTGCGGAAAATTCAGCTTAGAACAGCTAGCTATTACCCTAAAAAAACTAACCCTTTTTATCACTCCCGACACCGGCCCCATGCATCTAGCCGCATGGATCAATACTCCCATTCTCAACATCTCTCTTGGTCCGGTAAACCCTTGGGAGACGGGTCCTCGCTCCAAACAGCATGCAGAGAGTGGACAAAAAATTCACTTATCCGCGCACCATATCGTACAACCTGCCATTGACTGTTCCGGTTGTTGGAAGGCATGCCTCGGCACACAACGCTGTCAAGAGCTCCTGCACCCCGAACGTATAGCCCTTTTGGCCCATGCCATTATGCAAAGCAGTCCTGAAAATGATTTATTGCAGCGTATTGAATTACCAGGACTAAATGTATATAAAACAGGCAATGATGACTTGGGGCGCTACAATCTTGTACCGCTCAAAAATATCACACAAAGCAATCGTTTTATGGTGGGGCGCTTTTGGCAAGAATGGTTTTGGCAACGTTTGCAAAAACAAGAATCAAGCGCTGCCAAGCAAGAGTTTAAGCGCATTTGCAATGATAATGCTCACCTTGCCGACATTATGCGGCATGGAATTTTACAGCTTGGAAGTGTTATGCGAAAACAGCTTAAAATTTCTATAAAAAACCGTGGGCACGCCCTACCTAGCTCTCTCTGGAAATATTTTCCTGCGCCCATACATGCGCTCAGCGGTTATACACATCTATATTTGCAAAATAATGAATATTCACTCAGCGCTTGGGAAAGAGTGCTCAGTGACATGGAAGAATTATATAAGATTATTTAATTTGGGAATTTTAGTTTTTTTGGGGAGGGGGAGGAAAACTTTTGCTAGCGCCAAAAAGT
>CAYJHU010000101.1:0-4856 GCA_964369655.1 uncultured Desulfovibrionaceae bacterium
CATTCATGGGGGTGCGAATTTCATGGCTCATATTTGCCAAAAACTCACTCTTGGCAAGGGCGCTTTTTTCTGCATTTTCTCTTGCCAATTCAATCTCTTTGAGCATTAGTTTTGTTTCTCGCAAATCAAAACAATACGCAATATAAACATCTTCTTTTTCAAAAAATGCTCGAACAAGAGTAACATCCATGGCATACAATTCACCATTGGCATCCGCAGCCACAAGCTCAAATCGGCTTTTGCCACTTTGGTTAGCTTTAACAAACTGTTCTTGGATAAAAAGAAGGGTTGGGGTGCCATCTGGTTGTGTTTCTGGATAGGAAGTCATAGCTTTTTCATAAAATTCTTCCTTGGAAGAAAAACGTGTCATACGGACAGCTTCTTCATTGCAATCAACAATCCGTAAATCAGGGGTGAGCATATTAATGCCCAACGGAACACCATTTAAGATAGCTTCTGAACGCTTTTCTGCAGCCTGTGCTTTTTTAATATTTCCCTCTATCTCTCGCAAATCTTGATAAAAAACAACGACCATATCTTGGCCATTGTGCTTAGCGCGCACCGCAGTAGCCCTGGTTGGAACCTCCTCTCCGGTCATGCTTGTTCCCATCCACAAACCTTCTGCCCGCCCTTCTTTTAAGGCAGTTAGCAAATGTTCTTGCATTCTTTGCAAAGAAGTTACACCATCGGGCTGAAACTCAGGGTACAGTTTATGTAAATTCTCCATAAATGCACGACGCTCTTTTTTTAGCCCAAAAGCTTCAGCCATGGAAGTATTACAGTCTATGGGATTAAAATTACTGTCCCAAATCATGGCGCCAACAGGGCTAGCATCTAGCATAACCTTGCTGTATTCATCTCTTTCGTGTAATTTATTTATAAACTCTTTCTTTTCACGCATATCAGCAAGAAAAACAAACAATACTTCTTCGCCATGTACTTTATTGGGAATAAGAATAAGCTCTACCGGCACATCACCGCCGTGCACGTCATTATATATCCAATTTCTCTGATAATAACCTTGTTTTTTTGCTTCCTCTATATAGACCAACCCAATTTCCGTAGATTTTCTGCCACAAGTTTGAAATTCCGGAAGGATGGTATCAAAATTTTCCAATAAATCTTGTCCCTTTTGAAAACCAAACAGCTTTGCCGCAGCCTCATTTGCATAAATGAGTTCGTTCTCTTTGGACCAAACCTGCACGGCATGGGGCATAACTTCAAGCATCAACTTTATGCTTCCACTCACAAGAGAGCTGTCATTAGAAGTATTTTCCAAATTCGAAAGTTTATCTTCAGCAATGGAAAGCTTAGAACGAGTAGCCTCCAACTCAGCTAAAAGCTTATCATAATCATCACGAGAAACCAACGCATCAGTATTTTTTTGACTGCTTTCTTTCATAATAGGTATAGTGGGGGGTAAAAGTGAGTATTTTATCTTTGCCTAATATATTAAATAAGCACTCAAACTTCAATTGTCAAAATTTCGGTATTATCTTGCTTCTAAATTCATCCATCAAAAACAATACAGACTATATAATAAGGACTTTTAAAAAATTCTTAAACCTCAAACAGCATACATTTGAAAATTTAATATCCCAACAACTATGAAAAAAATACATTGAAAAAAGCCACTCACAGTGCTCCAAAAAAAGATTTAAAAAAAATTTAGAAAATCGCAAAAAAACACTTGGCAGGGGTAAGGTTTTTGTGTAGTGTTCCTCGGCTTAGTGGTTCATCCCAAGAGCATGTCACGCCAAATACCCGTTAAAATTTTCTTGACATGTTTGCCATTTTTTGGCATGAGCCTATTTTCCATACTGCTGAGGAGTAATTCCCATGAAAACATTTAGTCCAACACCTTCTGACATCAACCGTGAGTGGTTCATCGTTGATGCTGAAGATAAAGTTCTTGGTCGTTTGGCAACACAAATTGCCCATCGCCTGCGCGGTAAGCACAAACCAGAATTTGCCCCCCATATGGATAATGGTGATTTTATTGTTGTTGTGAACTGTGAAAAAATTCGCGTCACTGGCAATAAACTGCAAGATAAAAAATATTATCGTTATTCCGGTTATGTGGGCGGCCTTAAGGAAACTGCACTTAAAGACGTGCTCGTTAAAAAGCCCGAGCTTGCTATTATGAACGCAGTTAAAGGTATGCTTCCCAAAAACCGTTTGGGTCGTGCTATGCTGAAAAAGCTTAAGGTCTATGCTGGTGGTGAACATCCCCACACTGCTCAAAACCCCAAACCCCTGCCTGTAACTTTCTAAGGGGCGAGGAGAATACATTATGTCACAAAAATTTGATTACGGTACAGGCCGTCGCAAAACGGCAACTGCTCGCACACGTTTGTATGCTGGCAGCGGTAATATTACTGTTAATGGTCGCCCTTATGCTGACTACTTCCCACGTAAAACCTTACAAATGGTTATTCGTCAGCCTTTAGAGTTGACCAAAACTCTTGATAAGATTGACGTGAAAGTAAATGTTCGCGGTGGTGGTGTTGCTGGTCAAGCTCAAGCCGTTCGCCATGGCATTTCTCGTGCACTCTTGTCCATTGACAGTGAGTTGCGCTCCTTGCTTAAGCGCGCTGGTTTCCTTACCCGCGATGCTCGCAAGAAAGAACGTAAAAAATATGGCTTACGCGCCGCACGTGCTCGTTACCAATATTCAAAACGTTAATAGATTTTATAATCTTACGACATTCAAGGGACAGGCTTTCGGGCTTGTCCCTTTTTTTACGCCCTTGCACTTATTGAGTAAAATTAAGCATTATGTTACTTCGGTAGGAGAAGAGGGGCTCTGCCCCTTCACCCCGCCAAAGGGGATAATCCCCTTTGGAAACCTTTATGCACTCATTTTCAACAAGTTGAAAACGAGTGAAGTCTTTAACTACAGTACCCTTCTAGCTTGAAGGCGGCAGAATATATTTTAAAAAAACAAAATGTTGTCGCAACTAAAGTTTTTTGAAAGGGCCGACCCAACGGGCGCGAAGCGTTTGCGTTAACGAGCTTGCGAGTTTTACGCAAATCGAGAGCAAAGCGGTTTGGGGGGAAACGTTTGTTCACAAAAGTTTCCCCCCAAAAAAAATAAAACAGCATTTCAAACATTTTGAGGAACATAACATGCTAAAATATCTCTATAAACATACTGTCACCGAATCCACCACCGGCTATTTTGCTTGCGAGCCGGAGCCAGCCTTAACGCTGGAGCAAAGCTTTGAGCAATTATATAGTGCCCCGCTAGATGATTTTTTACACCGCCACGTCTTACGCACACTTATGGCTATGTCACTTAAGCAATTAGAAGACCTTTGGGCTGAACATAATGAGCGATCTTATAAGGATATCTTGCAGGTTCTGTTAGCAGAATGCGCCATTTTGCATACGCCGCTTGCGCCGCTCATGGCCTGCCTTGACGAGGCAAGTATTATTGAAAATTGGCAAGATTTAACACCACTCACCTACATTGCTTGGAATGTGCTTAAAGACAAAGATGAGCATAGAGCGTGGAGTAGTTTTTTTGCGGCTAACATCACTGAGCATGAAAAACTGCCACACCCTGAGGAAATGGAGGATGAGGAACTCACCCCGCTCTATACAGCGCAGGAGCTTGAGCAGGCGAAAAGCGATACTCTTAGTGATATTACAAAATTGCATGCAAAATATGTGGAAAATCCCGGCATGGCCTGGTCACGCCCCGAAGCTCAAGACACCGCACAGCGTGCCTTACAATTACTTGTGGAAAATGCGGTACTTGATGGTGTAGAAATGCGCCACGAGGCTTCGCTCTCCCCCATTGCTTTATTACGCCCTTGGGCGGTGCAAATGAGCGTAGAAAGCGGACGCAATAATTTTACCTTAGAAGGTCAAGCTACAACCTATGGGCGCGGCCTGTCATTGGCTCAAACACGCGCCTCGTATTCTATGGAAATGATAGAAAGGGCTTCTACCTATGTATCTGTAAAGGATAATAAAATCTTGGACAGGGATGGCTCAATACTCCTCTATCATGCTCGCTATAGCGAACTTGTGGCAGAGGGTCATAGCGTGCTTGACCCCAATGCCCTCCCCCTCGAAGCGCCATATACTAACGCTCCTTTATATTGGCTTGAAGCCAGACACGCCCCCATAAATGTAGTGGAAAATACTTCAGACACAACTTTTATTCCGGCGCAATGTGTTTTTCTTTTCAGCAATTTAGACGAAATCACTCTAATGATGAATCCCGGCTCTACTGGACTTGCCTCCGGTAATAGCTTAGCTGAGGCCAAGCTCGCGGCGCTAACAGAAATTTTAGAGCGCGATGCTGAAGCCACTATACCTTATGACAGACAGCGTTGCTTTATACTGCGTGCGCGAGATGAGCGTATTGCTGGCCTACTTGAAGATTATGAAGCACGTGGCATCTATGTGCATTTTATGGATTTGACCACAGAGTTTGGCATCCCCTGCTATCAAGCCTTTGTTTTGGATAAAAAGGGCAAAGTTGTTCGTGCTACAGGAGCCAATATTTCAGGTTCAAAAGCCGCTTTGGCTGCGCTTACGGAAGTGCCCTTTGCCTACCCAAATGGACCGGCCTCAGGCCCTGCCATTAAAGGACTTCCCGAAAGATACCTTGAAGATTTACCGGATTATACCTTGGAGTCCCCATCACGAAATGTGGCATTTTTAGAGGAAGTATTGCATGGGCATGGCTACACCCCTCTTTATGTGGATATTACTCACAAAGATTTAGAAATGCCTGTGGTACGAGCAATTATTCCGGGCTTAGAACTTTCACCCGAACTAGATAATTTTTCGCGCATTGGTAAGCGTTTGTATAAAAATTACTTGCGCATGTTTAACGAAAG
>CAYJHU010000101.1:4956-8225 GCA_964369655.1 uncultured Desulfovibrionaceae bacterium
TAATTAAGAGCCTCGTCTAGAATCCGTAAATTCTCTTGAAGTTCCGTATCCCTCTGCTCTTGAGACATTTTTTGTTCTGGCTCAGTCACGGATTTTGTTTCTGGCTTGGCCTCAGGCTTTGTCTCTGGCTTTGGAGTTTCCGCCTTTGGCTTTGGCTGAGTCGGAGTAGCAGGCTTTGCTTTATTTCGTTCAGCCTTGGAATACATTTCAAGTATTGGGGCTGCGCTGGGATTTACAAGCACCATGTATTTGCCCCTATCACTTACTAAATAAATACCTTGTTCAAGGCGATAATTCACCTTAAAGCCCCTATTGTACAGACGCAATTTAGAACCAGCGTTCTCCCATGAAAAGGATACATTACCAAACCTTTTTGAGGTTATATTTCCGGTTTTATCCTTATACATGGTGATAAATCTTCGCATATTCCCCTGAATTTTTCCGCCCACACGCCCGTTTTTCCAGCATCCTAGCCACGGCTTAGCCTTATTATGATCATTACACCTCACAAAGCTTAGAGCATCTCTTTTCGCCACCGCAAAAAGATCTTCTATATTCTCTAAGGGATTAGCGTGCGCAGAAAAAACCACAGTGAAACTCATCACTGAAGTCAAAAAAAGTAGAAAAATCACGTTAAAAATTTGCTTCATCATTAAAAGTCTATATTTTTCAAAAATTATATGAACAGGCCATTAAACCTGTAGGGCATCAATACAATCTGCAAGCACCTTTTCAGCACTTTGTTCGGCATTAATAATGCAAAATCTTTGAGCTTCTTTTTGAGCTTGTTCTTTAAAAGAAGCACGGACTTTTGTATGAAAGGCAATGCTTTCAGCGTCAAAACGTCCTTCATTATTATTTTCTGCCACATTTCGAGCATGTGCACGCCTAAGCCCTTCTTCAACCGTCACATCCAAGAGCAAAACCTTATCCGGCAAAAGTCCATCTATGGCCATTGCATTTAAGTACTCAAGTTCCTGTACAGCAAGTCCACGCCCAGCCCCCTGATACGCAATGGTAGAATGAATGTAGCGATCACAAATAACCACTTCTCCGCGGGCCAAGGCCGGACGCAAAACACTTTGTACATGCTCTGCCCTATCCGCTAAAAAAAGAAAAAGTTCTGCACTGGGGCAAATGGCGCTTTTTTCATTAAGTAACAAAGCCCGTAAGGAAAGTCCAAGGGATGAGCCGCCAGGCTCGCGCGTGCACAAAACCTTTTGCCCACGCCCTTCAAAATATGCTTGAAGGCCGCGTAATACTGTGGATTTTCCCGAGCCTTCTATGCCTTCTAAAGTAATGAACATTGCATATCCTGCACTTGTTTTTTAGGTTTAGCCTTGCTCTGTTCATCAGGCTCTGCTTCAGCTATAGGTGTACTTACTTCCACTGGTATTTGTTCACTCTCGACAGCAGACACAAGTCGCTGTGGTTGGTACATATAGCGCTCCAAGGTGCGCTGATAAGGCGACCACCCCACAAAGCCTTCTTCTTCAGCAGAGAAAATCTGTTTACATTGCGCCATCTTGGCATCAATATTATCAGCATAGTGCAAAAGCATGGCCTCGGGAGTTTGCGGAACGCGCGCTGAACCAAATTCGTAAGAGCCATGATGGCTAAGGATAAGATGCTTAAAATGCTGCACAAATTCGTCTTCAAGTTCAGAAGCTTGCAAAATAGGTTGCAAATAATCAAGAGCCAACTGCATATGCCCAAGCAAACGCCCAGCATCCGTATAGTCTGTAACAAGGCCAAAGGAATATTCCCATATCTTCCCTAAATCATGGAATAATGCCCCTGCCAAAAGCACTTGCCTATCAAGCTCAGGATAGTGATTTGCAAGGCTCATACACAGTTTTGCCACCGACAAGCTATGCTCAAGCAATCCGCCCCTATAGGCGTGATGAACATTTTTTGCCGCAGGGCATGCCATCCAGGCTAAGCGAATATCCGTATTCCCAAGCACAGAAAAAACAAAATTTTGCCATGGCTTATGCTGTAATTCCTTGGCGCAAAGCTCCTGCATTTCTTGCCACATTACATCAATATTATAAGGACTTGAAGGAACATAATCACTCATATCAAGCTCAACGCTTTCATGCTCCTTAAGAATGCGCAAAGTATCAATGGTTAACTGCAACTGATCGCGATAAAGGTCAGAACGCCCGCCAATCTCCACAAAGCTGCCTGCAGGCAATTCAGCAAAATCTAGGCTCAGCGGTGACCAAATCTTCGCACTTATATTGCCACTGGCATCGCTGAGGGTAACATTCCAATATGGGCCATTTTTTGCCTGCTGCGAAGAAGAAGCACTCAGTAAATATGTGCCGCGAACTTCGCTCTTGGGAGAAATATCTTTAATGGGTATATGCTGCATTTTATTCACCTATTCAAAAAGTTACCGTAGGCGTAACCATAAATTTTGCTTGACTTATTGCAGCTGAGCGCAGTAGCTTCACGCCTTCAACACACAAAAAGTATAATTTAAATTACACGTTGGACTTTGCTCTGGCAAGAATTAAGTGTATGCTTTTTTGCCAATTTTTTGGAGGCTTTTATATGAATATTTTACTCAGTAATGATGATGGTATTTATTCCGTAGGCATACGCGCACTTTATACGGCTTTTACCGAAGCAGGACATACAGTATATGTAGTTGCCCCCTTAACGGAACAATCTGCGGTATCAAGTTCCATCACAGTCTTTAAAGCTCTGAGAGCCAAAGAAATTACAGCTAAGAACTTCCAAGGCATGGGTGTAGACGGCACGCCAGCCGACTGTGTTAAGCTCGCACTTTTACAATTATGCCCCAAAAAACCCGACCTTGTAATTTCTGGCATAAATAACGGCCCCAATGCCGGCCCTGATGTTAAATATTCCGGCACCATAGCCGCAGCTTGCGAAGGAGCTTTTGCCGGCTACCGTGCCATGGCCTTTTCCTATAACAATTATCAACCCACCGACCTACTCGAACAAGCACGACATGCCGTTACTTTAGCTGAAAATTTTGCATGGGATAAAGTCCCCCCACGCACCGTCATCAATGTTAACTACCCAAATATGCCCATAGAACAATGTCTTGGCGTGCGTGCAGCCTTCCAAAGCAGTGCACAATGGGATGACAATTATGACCAGCGCCAAGATCCACGCGGAAACAATTATTGGTGGCTCCATGGATGCTTAAAGCACGAACAAGTAGAAGAAGGCTCTGATAGGGACTTATTAAACAAAGGTTACATCACTGTAACACCGCTACAATTTGAATTCAC
>CAYJHU010000102.1:0-8194 GCA_964369655.1 uncultured Desulfovibrionaceae bacterium
TGGAGCAATGGGCGTACAGGGAGCCATGGATACAGCCGTATTTTATATGGAAAAGCTGAAAAAGCTTTTGGATGAAAAAGGTATTACACTTACGGTATTAGTATATCCATGGCCTACACAGCTAGTATATAAAGAAAGGAATCATGATGGCGTACGTTTGTGGTAAAATTTTTGCGAACGAATGAACTGTAAGCAGTTTATTAATGCTAATGATATTTTTTTTGATGAACTAAACCATCGCGATGCTATGGATATTATACAAGAGAACTATATTACAGGTGATGATCACTTTAATGAAAAAGGTAGTGCTAAGGTTTATGAACTTAGTCGCTTGATAACTTTCATTTGACAATCCACCACAAAAAGGTTTTCCCTCCCCAAAAAAAATTAAAATCAAACTGCCGTAATTCGCCAATGCTCACCTAGAACAACTCTCTAGACTTTTTCTAGTAAATAGACTACCCTAGCGCCATGAAAAATTTTTACACTGTACACCTACAACGTGCTGACCTCATGGAGCTAGAAGTTTTTTTAGCCAATGCCTTGCGTGATTTTTTATCTTTTTCAAGCTATAGCTTATATTTTCCAAGGCAAGATGCAAACCCCAAAGCGCCGCAGTGGATTGCGCGTGAGCGCTCCTTACTCATACCCCTTTGGCATAAGGATGTTGCACTGGGTGTTTTTATGGCGCGCGGGGTGGACGGGCGCAAGGTAAAAAGGCTTCTTCCAAGCCTTGAAGCCTTGACTGCGCTTAGTATGGAATATTTACTCAGTATCAAACAAAGCCGCATCGATGAACTCACCGGCCTTGCACGTATGCCGCGTCTTTTGGAGCGCATGGAGCATAATGCTGATATGGTGCGCTCATATTTGCGCGACGGCATGAGTACGGAACACGAAGTGCCTATGCATAAGGCATGCATGGGACTTGTGGTTTTGCGTTGTCCGGCTCTTGATTCTTTGGCGGCAGAATTTGGCTACACCTTTGCCCATCAAGCGCTGTGTGCATGGACTAAAGCTTTGCAGCAAGACCTTCCGCAAGAGGTGCTTGCCGCGCGCAGTGGCGAAAATGAGTGCACCCTGCTTTTACCCACAGCCACGCGCACATCCTGCAGTAAATTTATTGAAAAAATCATGGCTCAAGTGGATGCGGTAACGCTCATGCATAGCACAAGCAAGCGTAGCATTCGTTTGCACTCCGTGGCAGGCTTTGCCCTTTACCCACAAGATATGGAATATGAGCGAACCTCCCTTGAAATGCGCGAACAAGCCCATCATATTTTACAAAAAGCTCGCCATGCCACACAGATAGCCCATGAACGCAGTGCTTTTTTACAAAAGCCGGAAAGAGATTTGCTTCAAAACCGCTACCTTGCCTATGCACGAGTGGTGGCCCATGGCGGAATTATCCAAGAAGTTTTACCACTTGGGCAAGTGCTTACCAATTTGGGGCGCTATGGCGGCGCCAAGGAAGGGCAACATTTTTCGGTGTGGGCCCAAAATGACGGCTCTTGGCAGCGCAAAGGCGAACTTGTGCTTATTCAAGTGCGCAATCAACAATCAGTTGGCGAAATCTTACACCAATACGATCCGGCGTGGTCACTGGAAAAAGGTGATAATTTGCGCCTTTCGGATCACAATAAAGCAACCAATGTTTCCGTAAATGCGGCCGATAATATTTCAGTAGATGAGCAAAAAGAAGGCCTCAAGGAGGCAAGCAATCAACTGCTCAGTCATGGTGAATTTTTGCAACAATGGACAAAGCTTAGCCACAAGCACTCGCGCTTTAGCCTTGCCCTTGTACGCTTACGCCCTAAAAATACAGCTGAAGCTACGCAGGAAGATGAACACATTCAGCAGCTTTTGGAATTATATCAACAGAATATCCAAGAGAACGATTTAAGCGCCTTTAATTCTGAAGAAAAAACAAATTATTCATTTCCAAAGCTCATGGGACGCTATGGTGAAACAAGTCTTATTTTCTTCCATGCGCAATCTTCGGCGCAAGAGCTGGAAAAATTTTATAAACATCTCGCTCAAAGCGGTGCAGAAAAAAATATTGCCATGGCTGTGGGGCTTGCTTCCTATCCATATTTACAAGCGCATAAGCGTGATATTTTAGAGCATTGCCACAAAGCGCTGGAGCTGGCCTTACTTTTGAAAGAACCGCAAGTGGCTATCATGAGCACCCTTGCTTACAATATCAGTGCCGACCAGCGCTACAGCCGCGGGGACGTGTTTGGTGCCGTGGAAGAATATAAGCTGGCCATTTTGGCCGATGCGAATAATGCCATGGCTTGGAACTCCTTGGGTGTGTGCATGGCTGCGCTTTCAAGACATAGCGAAGCCCGCCAATATTTTAAGGAAGCTTTACAACTTTGGAAAAAAAATATCCCTGCGGAAAAAACTTCTAAGCAAGTCACAGACACCATTGAGCAAAAAAAGACTGTGAATTCCACGGGTGAAAATTCTAACAACACTTCGCTAGATTATATGACTTTTTCCCTGCAAGATGAGCTTGCGGCCACGCTTTATAATCTTGGTACAGTTTGCCAAAGCCTTGGTGAAGTACGCGCCGCTGCAAAGCATTTTAAGGAGTGCATTAAGGCAGATGCAAAACATTATTTTGCACATATTCGCCTCGGGCAATTATCCGAAGAAGCAGCAAAACTGCATCAAGCGCGTCAATATTATGGGCAAGCGGCAGAACTTGAGCAAACTATGACGCAGGCGCAAAACAACTTTCCTAAAAATCCCACTGGCATGGCCTATCGCTATCTTGCGCGTGTTGCCTTAAAGCAAAAAAAGCAAGCCGAAGCCCGTGAACTTTTACACGAAACTCTTTTGCACAATCCTCAAGACGCCATGGCGCTGTGCATGCTTGCTGATATTTATCTACAAGGCGGCGAAGACCCGGCCATGGCTGAAATGCTTGCCAGAAAAAGCGTCGGTATTCGACCAGAACACGCCCCTGCTTGGCATATTTTGGCACAAAGCCTACGCGCCCTTGGGCGAGAAGATGATGCATTAAATGCGCAAGATAGAGCGGCCACGCTTTAGCAGGATGTTGTAATCATCAACTAAACAAGCTAGCGTGGCTTTACGCTATGCATAATAATAGTAATATTTGTAGAAATATGCCTTTTAGAGGCTTGCATTCTCTCAAGGATAAATGCTAAAAGCCCCTAACAATGCAGATAAATACATTAGGATTTAATATGACATATTCCATAAAAATATTGTTTATAGTGAGCATGCTATTGCTCAACTTTGCCCCTACGGTGCAAAGTGCAGAACAAAATCCCACCGAACAAAAAGAACTTTGGTCGGGAAAATTATATACCTCTACCTACACAGCCGGTGCCTGCATAAATGCCGATGGATCAGTGCGCGGGGTATTGCTTTTACGTTTAAAAAACGGTAAAATAGATAGGTATACTTTTACAGGAAATAAAGATGCCCAAGGAGTTTTTCACTTAGAACACAACTCTGGACATACTTTTACAGGATAATTTGAAAATAGCAAAACCATCAGCGGATAAGTCAAAAGCAAAAATGGCTACTCTGTTCAGCTTAAAGGCGAAAGAACCCAAAATGCACCTCTTGGACCGCGGTGCCAACCTCTTGCTATATAGTTGCCTGGAGGGTCTATGCTTATTTGGATACTAGCAGCGAGTGTGCAATGTCTTTTGCTTTGGGGTATTTGGCGCGGCTCTCGCAATATTATTTTGCAAAAAATTTCTGGTAAAGCTCCTGAAATTTTGCAACCTACACCGCCACGCGTTGGCATGATTATCCCCGCTGCCGGGCAAAACCCCGCCATGCCAAAGGCTTTGCGCTCATTACTTGAACAAGATTATCCACATATTTTACCCATAGTTGTCACAGCCACTGAGGACGACCCAGCTTATAATTTAGCTTTAACCTTACAAGAAGAATACCCACATTTGCACTGTCTTGCCGCCGGCGTGACGAGCACCTGTGGTCAAAAAAATCACAATACTTTACAAGCTATTAACTACATTAAATCCCATGCAGAAGATGTAGAAATCTATATTTTTTGTGACAGTACCCACCTTGCAAAGCCAAACTTTGTGCGCGAGCTTGTATGGCCAATTATTAATAATGATGCGGGCTTTACCACCGGCTATCACAATGTTGTTGCTAAAGACACAAGGGCTATCACCCTTGCCTATCTGCTTTGTGTTCTTAATATGCGCTTTATGCAAGCGGTGGCTCTATTTACCCAACCTTGGGGCGGAGCCATGGCTATTTCTCGTAAGGTATTTGAAGAAAATGATATTGCTTCCTTTTGGGCAGATAATGTGGTGGACGATTGTTCCCTTGCTTCTATCCTAAGCGAAAAACGTTTACCTGTTCGACTGTGTCCTCACGCCATCTTAGAAACAGAAGCACGAGACACAGAATTTAGTGTGTTTTGTGCATGGCTTGAGCGGCAAATACTTTTCTTAAAATTCTGCATCATGCCCCAATGGGTTTTGCTTGGCGTTTTTGCTTGCCTTGTAATATTGCCAGTTATAATTTCATGCTTATTTGTAGTGGGTGGGATAGTGAATATTTTGCCTGCCAGCATGAGCTTTTATAGTTTGTTTGCTCTTATTCATCTTGGTATTTTATCTCTCATTGTCCTTGGCTGGAGAGAGCTCGTCTCCCCTGCTCCACCATTTTGGGCTTGGCTCAAAGCCTTTTTTCTTGGTTCCGGTGCTTTTTTTGTAATTTTTATGCGCACGCTAACAACATGGAAAATTGATTGGCACGGCATTCGCTATACCGTAGGAAAAGGCGGAAAAGTCCGTCATATTGAAAAGTTATAATAGGTTATTAATGATTTCACGCTCTGATTTATTTCGCGTAAGCATACGCCAAGTTATTCGCCAACGCAGTTATGGAGTTATCTTTTCCATTGCCCTTGGCATCACTGCTTTTATAACCTTATCTGTGCTCGGCCGCGAGATTCGCTATAATATTGGCCAAGACATGGTGCTCATGGGCGGGGTTAATATCATTCAAGGAATTTTAAATGCCAATCCGGAAGTTGGAAAGCCCATACAAGAGTTTAACCCAGAAACTATTGCAGCTTTACGCAAATTCCCCGGAGTAGCCACAGTCAGCGCAAGCATATACGGCACCCATCGATTTCATGTGCGCAAAGGTGACGAAACCAAAAGCGCTGTTTTTTATGGTGTAGATGAACACTATTGGAATACTTACGCAGCCAGTACCATGGCAGGTAGACTTCTCAATGGTGAAGATGTGAAAAAACATCGTAGAGTATGTGTTGTTGGCTGGAAACTTGCCAACGATCTTTACGGCTCTGCCGGCTCAGCGCTGGGGAAAATGTTTACCGTAGGAAATGATTTTTTTGAAATAGTTGGCGTTTTCTGTGGCATTATGCTTGGCGATATTGTTCAACACGCCATAATTCCCTATACAACCATGGCTGACCGTAAATGGGGCGGTGGTAAAGTTGACCGTATTCATATCAGAGCAAACGCATGGGAAGATGTGGATGAAATAGTCAAAGAAATTCCCATCATTGTAGAAAAAAATCAAAACATCGATGATGTTCTTATAAAAACACGTGACGAACAATTAGATAGAATTCAAAATACCTTTGTCTTTGTTGAAGCTTTACTGTGGCTTGGCATTGCGACTTCGCTTATGCTTGGCGGTTTTGGCATATGGTATGGCACCTTTGCTGCCGTGCGTGCTCGCACCCGCGAAGTGGGATTAAAAAAAGCCATGGGCGGCTCAGATAGGGATATTTTGGCGCAATTTTTGGCAGAAGCCCTTTGCAAATCTGTAGCAGGCGGCGCCCTAGGCATTGTTTTAGGAACTATTGCTGTAGAAGGGGGAAATTATGTCCTTGGCGGAAATATTTCCTATCAACTTCTTGCTTTAAGCAGTGTTGGCAGTATTGCTTTTTCCGCCATTATTGGCATTGGCGGGGGGCTTTTTCCCGCGGTTCAGGCCAGCCGCATGGACGTTGTCAGTGCCCTACGCTTTGAATAATATAGGATAATTAGACAGATCATGAACAGCGAACTCCCTGTCATACAAGCAGAAAATCTATATAAATGCTATCCCGGTTTTCCGCCGGTTTTGCGCGGCGTAAATATTTCTGTGCAACGCGGCGAAATGGTAGCCATTATGGGTCCTTCCGGTTGCGGAAAGTCCACCATGCTCCACGTGCTTGGCATGTTGCATGCTCCCGACAATGGCTCATTGCGTATTCTTGACACTGATGTCCTCACTTTTAATAGTGAACAAACTGCCAGTTTTCGTCGTGGGAATATGGGATTTGTGATGCAAAGCAGCAACCTCTTTGATCACTCCACCGTTTTTGAAAATGTTGAATTTCCCCTTATTTACGAAAGAACTCCCCCCGAGGATCGCTGGGAAAGAGTCGTTCGTGCGCTCGAACTTGTACATCTGTCCCACCGTATCAGCTACCGCAGTAATCGCCTTTCGGGGGGTGAGCAACAAAGAGTTGCCATCGCCAGAGCCATGGTGAATACGCCTCGTATCCTTTTGGCCGACGAGCCTACAGGTGCGCTTGACTCGCGCACTTCAAAAGTTGTTATGGAAAATTTCTGCTCCCTTGCCCACGAAGGCGGCATAGCCATGGTTATCGTCACCCACGACCCCGGCGTTGCGGAGTATTGCGATACGGTCTACACTCTTGAAGACGGCATCTTAGTGTGCCAAAGAAAATCCCCTGTTCCAAAACCAAAAGGCGATAGCTCCATCTTAGACGCCGCCCAAAAACTGACCAATGGGGTTTGTGTTGTAGATAATTTTCCCGCACCTTACGCAACCGCGCAAGTACAAAGCGTGCTAAATCTACAACAAGCTCGTCTTTTAACACGAATTTATTCATTGCAAGGCGCTCAACTTTCTTCCATCGTCAATGGTGATTATTCGCTTCCGGTGCCCACCAAAAGACCAAGTAAAGTCGGCATATTACTAAAGCGTATTCAGTTGATGTTTTCCTTGCTCAACACAACATCCGTGGCACGCACCTGCTGGAGGCAGCTTCCAGCATCGCAGAGATTTTTACCGTGCAAGCGCTTACGCAACCTTTGGCACTTTGCTAAGGGACTTTATATGGCACAATGGGGCGTGGAAGATAAAATTGAGCACATCCATGCCATCGATGCGCACAGCACCGCCACGGCGGCCTGGATAACCGCAAGCTTCTTAAAAATCCCCTTTTCCTTTACTTTGCATACACGCAACCTCAAGGAGCTCCCTTTTGTGGCCACCAAGGCACAATTTGCTTCATTTGTGCGTTGTGACACCGAAAAAACTAAAGCAACGTTGCTCAAAGCCTGCCTTGAACTTGACGCAAACTTTGCGCAAAAAAAGATATTTTGTGCCTACGACACTCCGGGCATAGCTCCGCATAAAGAAGATTTAGATTTACCAGCAAAAGCCCGCCATGGGATTGTTAATATTCTTGTTTCCGGACATATGACAGCGCATAAAGGCTTGAAACACACCCTTAACGCTTGTAAAATATTAAAGAAAAAGAATATCCCCATACTGCTCACCATTGCCGGTAAAGGACCAAGTACGCGTTTTATGCGTTTACGTGCTTTTTTGATGGGACTTGGTAAACAAGTTCACTATGCTGGTCACATTCCGCACGAGCAAATACCGGAACTTTTGCGTAAAACTCATATTTTTGTTGCCGATAGTATGACCTTGCGTAATGGTGAGCATGACGGCATTTCCACAAGCCTTATTGAAGCCATGGATTTTGGCCTTGCCATTGTTGCCAGCGACATTGATGAACATAAAGAAGTGCTTGAGCATGAAAAAAACGCTCTCATCTTTGAACAAAAAAACGTAGAAGCCCTAGCCAGCTCCATTGAAAAACTTGCCCTGTACCCAGATATGGCACATGAGCTTGGCACAGCCGCACAGAAAAAAGCCCAAGAGCTCTTCTCTAGCGAAAAGCAAGGCGAAATCATGAAGGAACACTTCCTTTTCACACAAGAAAAACACAGAAAAAACGCTAATATTATTACATAAAATTTTATTTTAAGAAAATATAAAAAAAAGCTTGACCAAATGAACCTTTTTCCGTAGTTTCCCTCTTGTCGTTATGACATGCGCGGCTGTAGCTCAGCTGGATAGAGCAACAGGCTACGAACCTGTAGGTCAGGAG
>CAYJHU010000103.1:0-8136 GCA_964369655.1 uncultured Desulfovibrionaceae bacterium
AACAAAAAAAGCTAGGTGCAAAACCTAGCTTTTTTATTATTGCCTAAGCAACGTATTCTTTTACTATTAACCGCAGCTTGAACTGCCGGAACAACCACCACAAGAGCTTCCGCCACTGGAGGGAAGAGGCTTTGTTGGATTGATTGCAAAACCCATATAGCCAAAGTCAAGGCTTACGCCTTCAACTTGTTCTAAAAGTTCTTTGTTAAGGCAAAAAGTAAAACCGTCTACGTCAAAGGTGCTGTCTTCATCGGTTGGCTCATCCAGAGCCAATGCTAAGCGAGGGCCGCTTCAACCACCGGGAGCAAGATAAATACGAATAGAACCTTTTTCTTTATCGGCAAAGTACGCTTCAAGTTCCTTGCGAGCGCCTTCAGTTAATTCAACCATAATGGCCTCCTATTTTGGTGTGCACAGAACCTAAACATTGAATCCCCATTTGTCAATGGCAGAAAAAAATACCATCACAAAAATATCACTTCACAAAACAGGAGTTTTTTCATAGACTCCACCCACGTTGCAAAGTCGAGACCTCTGCGCAACTCATTGCGTAGGGTCTCATGGAGCATTGGCGCCAGACAATGCGACCAAAAATCAAGAATAGGTGGAGCTTTGCTTCACCGTTAAGTGATTGATTTTTGTGCCTTTACCTCTGTACAGGTAAAATTTATTAAAAAAACAAATTCACTTTTTTATATGTAATTTTATAGTTGAATATAATTGTGCAGAGGCCTCAAGTCAGGAGTAACAGAGATGAACAACAGAACAGTTTTACAAGCTGAAGAAATGACCCATATTTTAGATGGTTTAGCCTTAATGGTTATGGAAAATCATAAGACATGTGAAAATTTGATGATTGTGGGCATTCAAAGACGCGGCGCTGACATTGCAAATAGAATTCACAAGCTTTTACAAGCACATACCGGCGCAGACATTGCCCTTGGTAGCCTTGATATTAATCTCTACCGCGATGATTGGACAAGCCTTGATGCCAAGCCAAACATTGGCCAGTCAAATATCCCCAAGGATGTCGAAGGTGTAAACATTATTCTCGTGGATGATGTGCTCTTTACCGGTCGCACCATACGCTCAGCGCTCGATGCTCTGCTCGACTACGGGCGCCCCAAAAAAGTAGAGTTGCTTGCCTTGGTAGATCGCGGACACAGGGAGCTTCCCATCACAGCCAATTATGTGGGCATTACCCTGCGCACAAGCGTTGATGAGCATGTTAATGTCTTTGTGACGGAAAAAGACGGAAAAGATGAAGTCATCGTCTTCAATAAAGACTAGTCGGGAACGCTATTTACGCAAATAGTTTATCTTTTCAGGCGTTTCTATATTAAAATTCACCTTAGGGTGTAGCCAATGCGCAAGTTTTTCTGCCATATCCACTGCCTTGACGCTAGGATAAGCAAAGTCAGATTCCTTAACATACAAAATTCTATTATTTTTTACAGCCTGCAAGCGCTCATAATGTGGGCGCTCTGCTATGGGCTTTGGCGTGGAATTTAGTTCACCCTCTTGGATAATATAAGCTTCAGGATTTTTTGACAATAAATCCTCTTCAGTAATACGCACCATGAGCTCTTCACTGGCAATGACATTGCGTGCACCGGCCACATTCAGTATATCCGTAATAATAGAGTGCGAACCAAGCGAAATTAAGTTTGGATAACGCAACTCATAAAATACCGACACCTTTGGAATATCAAGTAAGATTGCACGTAAATGCCCAATGCGCTTTCTATAACCTTTAACGAGTTCATTAGCCTTTGCTTCGATTCCTGAAATTTTACCAAGCCTTTGCAGGGCAGAAAACATCTCCTCAAAGCTTTCTAAACGAAATAGCAGCACCGGTATGCCAAGCTTTCGCAAACCAAGACCCAAGGCTTTGGCTTGGCTCTTTCCCATATATTGCAAGACAACATCAGGCTTTAATTCGGCAATGCGCGAAGGAATAGGACGAACGGACGTGCCCACAGCAGGCAAATGCTTTAAGCCTTCCACCTGTGCATCGGCAGCTGTTCTGCCCACCAAAACATGACCCATATCAAGCGCCAGCATAAGCTCACTCAATGGCCCATAAAGCCCAACTACCCGCCTAACCGGCTTATCAAGCACAAGCTCATAGCCACTGTCATCCACAATACGAATTTTATTATCTTTTACTGTTATATCTGCTGCATAGCTAAAAGGGTTAAAACAAAAAACTAGGCTTAACAGCATAGGGAAAAACAGAATTTCTTTTAGCATTTTTCTTCCTTAAATATGAGAGATGAGAATAAGAAATATTATTAATTATTATATATCTAAGCATAATATGCCCTGTGTCAAATCCTAAAATAAACCCCTCCAAATCAAAATAAATTTCGCCCATACCCACTAGACATCATCCACATATTTTTATACTATGTTTGCATGCACGAAATGGCCATAGCTGAAAATATTTTGCAAATTGTTGAACAAGAACTTGCAAAGCACAATTGTACCAAGCTTACCTTGGTACAAGTACGCTATGGTGCGCTCTCACAAGTAGTGGCAGACTCATTACAATTCTGTTTTGAAGCTGTCATCAAAGACGGACCATATGACGGCGCACGCCTCGAACTTGAAGAAGTTCCCCTTACCTTGCGTTGCGGCTCATGCGCACAAAGTTTTAGCCCTGAATTTGGCGAAGTCTTTGAACCTTGCTCCCATTGCGGTGCAAACTTCGGGCACGAAGTGCTGGAAGGAAAAGAACTTTACGTGCAACACATCGAAGCAGAATAATCAATCCTCTCAATCTACAAAAATTAAAATATAAGGATAAGTTATGGAAATCCCTATAGTACGTAATGTGCTTGAAGCCAATGAAAAAATTGCCGATACCTTGCGCGAACTTTTTGCCAAGCATGGTATACTTGTTCTTAATCTTATCAGCTCTCCCGGCGCCGGAAAAACCTCTCTTCTTGAGCGAACCCTTACGGACTTGCGCTCCTCACTGCGCATGGCTGTCATTGAAGGAGACTTACAAACTGACAATGACGCACAGCGCGTAGCCGCAACCGGTGCCAAAGCAGTGCAAATCAATACCGAAGGTGGATGCCATCTTAATGGAAGCATGATTCAAGAAGCGCTTAAGTCTCTTGATTTAAACGAAATTGATATTCTATTTATCGAAAATGTCGGTAACTTAGTCTGCCCAGTAGAATTTGACTGCGGCGAGGATGCTAAAATCGCCCTACTTAGCGTCACCGAAGGCGATGATAAGCCAGAAAAATACCCCTTACTCTTCAACCTTGCCTCGGCCATGGTTCTTAATAAGGTAGATTTATTGCCATATGTGGATTTTGACGTGCAAAGAGCCAAAGATTTTTCCACAAAGCTCAACAAAGATTTACCAATATTTGAGCTTTCATGCCGCAACCACGAAGGTCTTGATGCATGGTATCAATGGCTTAAGGACAGGCTTACTGAAAAAAGAGCTTAATTTTTTTATGGGTATATTTTTCTGGGGGAGGGAACTTTTTGAAAAAAGTTCCCTCCCCCAGACCCCCCCCCCTCAAAAACTTTTTGTGGCGATGACATTTATCAACAACCCTAAATCTCGGCGCATGTTTTAAACTAAAAATTGAATGAAGCAAATTTTGCAATTCTTAGAAAAACACTGATTAAGTATGTTTGCATATGTGTTTCCATAAAAAATTAATCAATACTTCCCGAAATTAGACCGCTGTGGTTTTTCAGCGGCTAGTAAGACTAAAACATTGACACACATCTTAATGCTATGTTAATAAATTCACAATAAAGGAAACAATAATGAACCTAGGCCAAAGGCTTAAGAAAAAAAGTGAAAGCTTTGAAGTATTTGCCACCGCAGGCACCATTGGCTTGCATATGGTCACAGGTCCCTTGGTGGGCTTTGGTATGGGTTATGGGCTTGATATCTTACTTGACACAAGCCCCTGGATGAAATTAGTATTCCTTTTGATTGGTATTGGGGCAGGTTTTCTCAACGTGTACAGAGATACACAGTCACTTTTGCGTAAAATGCAAAAAACAAAAGGGAAAACACCAACGCAAGCAGAGGATTTAACTCTGCATAAGGACAACAAAAATAGCACTGGCGAGGCCACGGATGACATCCCCTCACAAAAATGAAAACATTTTTTCTAAGGGATTCCATGCCTTGGAGGCCATACTCTGGCGCAGGGGCTTTCATCACCCCATGGTACGTCAGATGCTTGCCACGCAAATCATTTTTGTTCTTTTATCCTTATGTGTTGGACTAGCACTTTTACCTTGGAGCATGCATGGCATAAGCTTTACCTTAGGCATTGCCATTTTTGCGCATATTTTTTGGGGCATTTCCGGACAGATACTGGGATTTAGCCTCACAAAGTCCTCTCGCGGACAGCTCGTTCTTTTGCTTTTTAGTTCAAGTATAAGGTTGCTTGTTGCGGCCTTTGTTTTATATGTTGCCTTTGTCGTGTTAAAGGCCTCGGCTTTGGTGCTTGTATGTGGAATTACAGCAAGTATGGCCCTGGCTCTCACAACCTTTGCTCGCATTCATTTTATGCGGGTTTAAGCCGTAAGGAGCGTGAATTATGGCAGGTGGTTTGCCGCATCCGGTTTTGCTTTCAACTATTTTTGATATGGACTATGTCACCATAGGTGGAAAGCTTGTTGAATTTAAGCATGTCTTCTTTACATGGGTAGGCATGGCTTTTCTGTTTTTTATTGCCTACCGTGTACGCAAAAACATCACGATGATACCGGGAGGTTTGCAGAACTTCTTCGAAACGGTCATCGGCACTATTGATGATTTTGTCTGTGCAAACATTGGCGAAAAAGACGGGACAAAATTTGTTCCCCTCCTTGCTACTATTTTCATTTATATCATTACCTTAAACCTTATGGGGCTTGTGCCCGGTTTTGACGCTCCGACGGCAAACCTTAACACGACGGTTTCCCTAGCCATAGTAGTCTTTGTTTACTACAACTACATCGGCATACGTAGATGGGGTCTGCACTATGTGGACCAATTTACCGGCCCTTCTAAGGCCCTTATTCCGCTCATGTTTCCGTTGGAAGTGGTCTCGCATTTTTCGCGTCTTCTTTCGCTTTCCTTGCGTCTTTTCGGTAACATTCGCGGTGAAGAAATTGTTATCATCTTGGCCTTTGTTATGGCGCCCATCTTGGGCTCATTACCCATCTATGCTTTGTTCTTGATTGGTAAAAGCATGCAGGCCTTTGTATTCTTTATGCTAACTATGTTCTATATTAAGGCAGCCCTTGAGGAAGCCCATTAAAATTGACTTTGCACACCTTGTGCACACCATGTGGGGAATGGTCTTCGGACCCAAACAATATACCTTTTAAGGAGTTTAACATGCGTAAACTGTTAATGATTGCTTTAACTACTGTGGCTTTTGTGGGCATGGCATCTCT
Source organism: uncultured Desulfovibrionaceae bacterium (assembly GCA_964369655.1). Classification (GTDB taxonomy): domain Bacteria; phylum Desulfobacterota; class Desulfovibrionia; order Desulfovibrionales; family Desulfovibrionaceae; genus CAYJAD01. The sequence goes on from CAYJHU010000103.1 coordinate 5,431, forward strand.
TGCTTTTGCAGCTACCGCCGATCCTCTTTCCATCAGCTTCACCGCTCTTGCATCCGTTCTTGGTATCGGCATCGCAGCTTGCGGTTGTGGTATCGGCATGGGTCTTGGTCTTAAAGGCGCTTGTGAAGGCGTTGCTCGTAACCCTGATGCCAGCGGCAAAATCACTGGTACCATGATCTTGGCCTTCGCATTCATCGAATCCTTGGCCATTTACGCCTTGGTTGTGAGCTTCATCTTACTCTTTGCTAACCCCTTCATCGGCTAGTTACAAAGAAATCGCGTTTATTATAGCCCTGACCTAGGTTGGGGCTTTTTTTTAGGAATTACCATGAAAGTCGCCATTACTCTTGCAAGCTTTGCAAAAAACGACATCAGCCCCCTCACCCTACTTTTTGAAAAAGGTGTGCACTGCGTACAAAATGCACGCGGTCGCTCCCTCGAAGCTACCGAAATCATCTCTCTTATCAAAGATTGCGAAGGCATTATCGTCGGCACAGACAGCATATCTGCCGCCATAATGGCCCTCTCGCCACGCTTGAAAGTTATTGCATGTTGTGGCACAGTTGCTGACGCCGTTGATACGGAATATGCCAGTGCACATGGCATAAGCGTAGTTAGCACTGAGCATTCAGCCGAAATAACAACAGAAATTGAATTGCTCACCGCACAAAAACTTTGTGAAGCGCTTAATATTTAAGAGGAAAACATGCCCATCTCCTGCCTTGTTTTGGACTGTGACGGAGTCATCCTAGAAAGTATTGATATTAAAATCAATGCCATGCGTCGTATCGCAGAGCCATATGGTCAAGAAGCAGCAGACCGCCTAGCCCTGTACCACTGCATGCACGAAGGCGTAAGTCGCTACATAAAATTTGCATGGTTTTTTGAAGAAATACTCGGGAAAAAAGCCACAGATCAAGATCTTGCTGAGTGGAATGAACGCTTTATAGAAATTGCCAATAACGAACTCACATGCAGTGCCCTTGTGCCGGGCATTGAAGATGTACTCAAAACATGGCATGAAAAAATGCCAATTTATGTTTGCTCAGGCGCTCCACAAGATGACCTTCCCTACATATTAGAAGCACGCGGCATTGCACATTATTTTACCGCCATACATGGTTCACCTCCTGCAAAAACAGCCTTGCTTGCAAGCATCGTCGCTAAAGCTCAAGTTGACCCGGCTGAAGTCCTTATGGTGGGCGATGCCCCCATCGACCTACACGCTGCCGAGGCTGTTGGCACACAATTTTATGGGCGCGGCTCACTCTTCCAAGGCGGAAAATATCCTTGGGGTGAAGACTTACGCGACCTAAATACATGGATAACAAAAAACAAATAATTTTCTCGTATATAAATTATTGATTCTAGCTACTAAGGAGTTTTTATGAAATTTACCAAGATGCACGGTGCCGGTAACGACTATGTCTATATGGATGCGCGTGTCAGCCCCGTTTCTGATCCGGCAAGCCTTGCCATACAAGTTAGCGACAGACATAAGGGCATTGGTTCCGACGGCCTTGTACTTATTCTTCCATCAGAAATTGCCGACGTGCGCATGCGCATGTTTAATAGCGATGGCAGTGAAGCCCAAATGTGCGGCAATGCCATCCGTTGTGTGGCTAAATATTCCTATGAAAACGGTCTTGTAAATAAGCCCGAACTCAGCGTTGAAACCCTTGCCGGCATAAAAATCATTACCCTTATCATGGAAAATGGTAAGGTTGAAGGTGCCACCGTGGACATGGGTACGCCGGAGTGGACTCCCGCCCGCATCCCTGTAAAGCATGAAGGTGAAACCGCACTTGAAATAAGCGTAGAGGCTCTTGGTAAAGAGTATAAAGCTTCATGCGTTTCCATGGGCAACCCCCATGCCGTCATTGAGCTTGATAAAGACATTGACCTAAACTCCTTCCCCTTGGCAGAAGTAGGTACAGTCATTGAAAATCATCCTCTTTTCCCAGAGCGAGTCAATGTGGAATTTATCCAAGTTATCGATAGTAAAAATATCCGCATGCGCGTTTGGGAACGCGGCGCCGGCGAAACACAAGCTTGCGGCACAGGAGCTTGCGCTGTGGGCGTAGTAGCCGCTCGCCTTGGACGCGTAGAAAGAGATGTGAACATTCACCTCCTCGGCGGAAGTTTGCACATTCGCTGGGATGAAAATGATCATATCTTTATGACCGGCCCAGCCACAACAGTTTTTGAAGGTGAATTAGTAATTTAATAACAAAATTTCTTTGGAGGGGCGCTGCCCCTCCACCCCGCCAAAGGGGATAATCCCCTTTGGAAACCCTAATGCGTTATTTTTAACAAGTTAAAAATAACGATTTGTTACATCATCTCAATAATATTTTTAATTGAAATTCGTACAAAAAGTTTTTGAGGGTGGGGGTCTGAGGGAGGGAACTTTTTTCAAAAAGTTCCCTCCCTCAGAAAAAAAACTATAGACATTTAATTATAAAGGAAAAATTATGTTTCAAGTCAACCCACATTATGCCAGCCTGCCTGGCTCCTACTTATTTGCAGAAATTGCCCGCCGCGTGCGTACTTTCCAAACTGATAATCCAAATATTAAAACCATTTCGCTGGGAATCGGTGATGTGTCAAACCCATTGAGCCCTGCTGTTGTTAAGGCTTTACACGCCGCCACTGACGAAATGGCTGTAAAAGAAGGCTTTAAGGGCTATGGCCCTGAGCAAGGCT
>CAYJHU010000104.1:0-8042 GCA_964369655.1 uncultured Desulfovibrionaceae bacterium
TTTTAAGGGAAAAAGGACTTAGTCGCTTGATAACTTTCATTTGACAATCCACCTTACAAAAAAGTTTCCCCTCCCACAAAAAAAGAAATGAAAAAAGACATACAAATCATAGAAAAAAAAGCATCTCTTTCATCGGTGCGCTTGGTGTGGTTTTCTGCCCTTGCGGTGACTATCTTGCTTATTTGGGCTGGCTTTGCGAGTATTGACCAAATGGCGCGAGGGCAAGGGCAGGTAGTACCTTCACAGCGCGTGCAACTTATGCAAAATTTAGAGGGCGGCATTGTAGAAGAAATTCCTGTACATGAGGGACAGGTGGTGGAAAAAGGCGCTGTTATCTTGCGAATTGATAATGAAGCGGCAGGAAGCCAATACCGTGAGGCCCTTATCCGTAGCTTAGAGCTTTCTGCCAGCACGTCTCGCCTTGAGGCTCTCATTGCAGGAGGAGAGGCCAAGTATTCGCAGGAAGTGCTAAAAAAAGCTGAGCTGGTACAAAGACAAAACGACTTGCTAACCTCCATGCGTAAACAAAATGAAACGGAATTGCAGGTTCTTGCCTTACAGGGTGAAACTCGCCAACGTGAAGCCGATGAAAAAAAGGAACTCAAAAAGCAAACCGAAGCCAGCATTAAAATTGTGCAAAGACAAAGAGATTTGGCCTTACCGGCTTTGCGTGCCAAGGCCTATTCTGAGGTACAGTTTTTAGAAATTGAGCAAAAATTACAAAATCTTAATACTGAAATTGCGGGTTTTGAACATTCCATTCCGCGCCTTGAAGCTGCGGCTAAGGAAGCTAAGGAGCGCCATAATCTGCGTCAGGCTGAGCTTATCAATAGCTACCGCAAAGAACTTAATGAAATTCAAACACAATATCTTTCGCTAACAGAATTGCTAAGCGCCGGAGATGATAGGGTTAAGCGCACAGAAATGCGCTCGCCGGTGCGCGGTGTCGTTAAGGCTATCTATGCCAATACTGTGGGGGGCGTGGTTGCGCCTGGAGCTACAGTTATGGAAATTGTGCCCCTTGATGATTCTTTGATTATTGAGGCAAAATTTAGCCCAGCAGACATTGCCTTTATCTATCCAGGCCAAAAGGCCACGGTGCGCGTAAGTGCCTATGATTTTTCTATCTATGGCGGCATGCAGGCTGTGGTGGAAAATATTAGCGCCGACACTTTACAAAATCAAAAAGGCGAAACATTTTATAAAGTTAAAGTTCGTACCACCAGCGCTCATCTAAGCCATGGCGGAGAAGAGCTCCCCATTATGGCAGGCATGATCACCGAAGTAGACGTTATTACAGGCAAAAAAACCGTGCTTGATTATTTGCTCAAACCTTTACTCAAAGCACAACAAAGAGCCTTGCGTGAAAGATAAACGCACCTTATCTCGCGTAAATCGCGAAAGAATTACACGTTTGTCCATAGGTCTTTGCATCTTTGTGCTTATGTCTTTTTTGCCTTTTTGGCAGCCCCCCATGCTGGAACAACTCAATAAAGAAATTTATGATGTATTTTTGCGCTGGCAAAGCGGTGGCACGCCTTCGCCTGCGCCTGCCATCGTCAATATTGATGAAGACAGCCTCCAAGAGTTTGGGCAATGGCCTTGGCCGCGCCATCTTTTGGGTAAACTTGTTAAGGAATTGAACGAAAATAACGCCGCCGCCATTGGCCTCGATATAATTTTAGCCGAGCCGGACAATACCTCACTGAAAAATATACAGAATTCTTTTAAGCATCATTTTAATATTGAACTTCCCTTTGAGCAAATCCCTTCAGCATATGTGGATAATGACAAAATTTTTGCTCACATTGTACAACAATCGCGTGTGGTTTGTGGCACTTTTGTGCGCTTTGAGGGCAAAGAAAGAAGCATCCCTAAAGACCTACCCTATCACGAAGGAATTACAGACAAAAATCCTGACAGCAGCCAGAATTTACGAAGATTTCTGCTTACCGGCAAAGACATTACCCTCCCCTTGCCGGAGCTGATGCGCGTAGCTCCCCTTGGTATGGTCAATGCGACCCCTGACAGCGATGGCATTTTGCGAAGCATTCCGCTGGTGGCACAAGTGGGGGATCGAACCTTAATTGCCCTTTCGGTGCGCACGCTCATGCGCGCTTATGGCATGCAAGACATTATGCTTGTTAGGGGTAAAAAATATTTACAATCTTTACGCTTAGGCACAAAACACATCATCCCCATCAGCAGAGAAGGATTATTTACCATCCCTTTTAGGGGAAAAAGCGGAACATATCCCACTTTCAGCGCCGCAGATATTTTGAATAAAAAAGTACCGCCCGAGGAAATTGCAGGACGCATTATTTTTGTGGGCTCATCCGCACCGGGACTTATGGATATACGAACAACTCCCTTTGATGCGGCCTTTCCCGGTGTTGAATCCCATGCAGCCATTGTTGATGCTATCTTAAAAAACCGTTTCATCCAAATACCGCAAGACGAAGTGAGCGGACAATTTTTGTGTATCATCATTTTCGGGGCGCTTTGTACGCTTATCTTTAGCCTTAGCCCTGCCATAGTGTATCTTCCATTATTACTTACCTTTGTAACCGCATCCATGTGGGCAAGCTGGAGCATTTTTACTCGCGGATTCTTTTTTTCACCGCTCTACGTTATGCTTACCATTTCTGCCCTAGCGCTGACCCTGCTGGGGGTACGCTTTTGGCAAGAATCTAAACAAAGGCGTACGTTGCGCCATGCCTTTAGCCGCTATATTGCATCGGATATGGTAGAGCGAATCATAGATAAAGGTGACGTAGTGCTTAGCGGTGAAGCTAGACAATTGACTATTATGTTTACGGATATTCGAGGTTTCACCAATATCTCCGAAAAACTTAATCCTGCCCAAGTGGTTGAAATGCTCAATGCCTACTTTACCCCCATGACCTCCATCATCCACGCCCATCAAGGCACCATGGACAAATTTATTGGTGATGCCATCATGGCCTTTTGGAATGCGCCACTGCATATAAAAAATCACGAGCTGCACGCCATCAACAGCGCCTTGGAAATGCACAACGCACTACAGTTAATTAACAAAGATTTTCTTGAACAATATGGAGTTACTGTACATATTGGCGTTGGCGTGCACACCGGTGAGGTATATGTGGGAAATATGGGCAGCGCGGAGCTTTTGGACTATACCTGCATTGGCGATACGGTCAACCTTACTTCACGCCTTGAGGCGCTTTGTCCGGTGTATGGGGTGGATATTATTACCAGCGGAGAAACGGCAAGTCGTTGCACTGAGATAACTGAGGCCGAAGACGAGATTCCATTTTTCTTGCTCCTTGATATCATACAAGTAAAAGGCAAGAGCGAGCCTGTTGAAATTTTAACCCCTTTAAGCCAAGAAGAAGCTAAATTGCGCCATGAAGAAATTAAGGATTTTTTATTTGCGCGTAGCCTCTACCATGCAGGAAAATTTGCACAAGCGCATACGGCTTTTTCAGTCTTACACTATGACTTCCCAAATACTGTGCTCTATGAATTTTATACCAAGCGCTGTGAATTTTTACAAAAAAAGCCACCGGAAAATTGGAACGGCGTATGGGTTTATATGCGAAAATAGCATAGACTAATAAGAATATGCAGAAAAGTTACGCGCTGTGTCCTTTGCAAATGCTTTGAGCCTTTATTGACTTTGCATGCGTAATATCGTACTTTATTTGTCTAGAACAAACATATTATCCATGCGAAAGGTTTAATTTTTATGGACAATTCTCAGAAGAAAAAAGAAAAAACTCTCAACACCGCTGCCTTACTTGCTAAAAAACACACTCAAAGGCAACAAAGGGTTGAAACTCAAAATAATTCTCAAAACCCTCTCCCAAGTGTTTCAAATGTCGTGCAAGCAGCCGGCGAGACGCTTTCCAATATCTCCTTAGAAAAACCTAAATCATGGTTTTCAAAGGCTTGGGGCTATGTCACAGGCTTTGCCTTTCGTGTAGCAGTGCATTTTGGTGCCTTTATTTGTGCCGCCGTCCTTGCCACAGAGATTCCCAAAGAAGCAGATCAACAAGCCATGGCAATCTTAGGAACTTATTTTGGCATTATTTGCCTTATAGCTCGCGGCACAAGCATGAAACCAGAATGGCTTGTTCCAGCGTGCTGCGGATTTATACAACTCATTGCCGGCCTTGTGTTTGGTTTTCACATTACAGAAGCTATTTTTTGGGGCGGGGCGCAAGCCTTCTTACAACGTGTATTAATGAAGAAATTTTCTTTGGGCTCTGAGTGGTTTACGGCCGTATTTATTGTGCCCTTGGCGCTGGTCTTGGGCGGAAAAATGATTACTAACTTTATGTTTTTAGGCTCTTTTGTGGCCATTGCTGCTCTTGGAGCTGGATTCGGACAAGTTTGCAGAAGCAGAGAAGCAAAAAAAGAACAGCAAAAAGAAGCTAAAAAACAAGAAGAAGAAAGAATTAAGGCTGATAAGCGATTACAAGCCATGGCAAATGATCCTTTCTATGTATATGTTGAATCTACTGCCGAATTGCGCTCAAAGCTATTAGTACTCCCCAAAGAAATGCAGCCGACCTTAGTTAATTTAACCAAGTCATCCGAGGCTATTATTCTTTGCATGCGTGAAGACAAAAGGGATCAAGGCCCCGGCGAAAAGTTCTTAAAACGCTATTTACCGGCTACGCACTCTGTACTTGAAAATTATTGTAAACTTGCCGGAAGCGCCGTAAGCAACGATACCTCCGCAGAAAAAATAACAATCGCCTTAAAAGAAAGTGAAGAAGTCTTAAAGAGGCTTGAACTTGCCTTTAAGCAAGAGCACAGCATGCTTTTACGTAATGATGTTGATGACTTTTCCGCAGATTTGCGCGTACTTGATACGCTTCTTAAAATGGACGGGCGCTAGAAATCAGTTAGAAATTGCTTGTTAGCATTATGCATTTTAAATCAAACAACATAACAAACTAGAATATAAGGATTTTTATGTATTTTCAAGATATCATCTTAACTTTGCAAAACTTTTGGGCAAAAAACGGTTGTGTCGTGGAACAGCCCATGGGCATCGAATGCGGTGCAGGAACCTTCAATGCGCATACATTCTTACGCGTTATTGGGCCAGAGCCATGGTCGGTAGCATATGTGGAGCCTTCACGCCGCCCCACTGACGGACGCTATGGCGAAAATCCAAACCGTTTACAACGCTACTTTCAATTTCAAGTTATTATGAAGCCCTCCCCCGACAACATCCAAGACCTCTACCTTGGAAGTCTTGCCGCCCTTGGCCTTGATGCCAGCAAAAACGATATTCGCTTTGTGGAAGATGACTGGGAATCCCCCACCCTCGGCGCATGGGGACTTGGCTGGGAAGTATGGCTCAATGGCATGGAAGTCACACAATTTACATATTTTCAGCAAGTTGGGGGCATTGACCTTGACCCCATTAGTGTAGAACTCACCTATGGCATTGAACGTCTTGCCATGTACTTGCAGGGTGTTGAGTCGGTATATGACCTTAAGTGGAATGAGCACGTCACTTACGGACACTTGTATCATCAAAATGAAGTGGAGCAATCACGCTATAATTTTGAAGAAAGCGATGCCAACATGCTCCTACACTTTTTTAATGAATGCGAAAGAGAATGCAAAAAGCTTATTGAGCTTGGCTTGCCATGGCCTGCCTATGATTATTGCTTAAAATGCTCACATACCTTTAACTTGCTCGATGCACGCGCCGCCATTTCCATCACCGAACGTACCGGTTATATTGGCAGAGTTCGCGCGCTTGCTTCAGGTGTGGCTCATTTATATGCTGAACAGCGCAAGACTCTTGGCTATCCAATGATGCGCGAAGTTACACAAAAATAAGGGAAGATATATGTCATTATTTGTTCTTGAAATTGGTAGTGAAGAATTACCCGCACGTTTTTTACCCCTGCAAGAAGCAGAATTACAAAAGCGCTTTGCAAATGCCCTTGAAGAATGCGGCATAGCCTGCGGCGAAATACGCGTACTTTCAAGCCCCAGGCGGGCTGTGGTTTTTTTAGACGACATTAATCCCATTCAACAAGAAAAAGAAGAGCTTATTTCTGGCCCGCCACAACGCATCGCCTATGATGCAGAAGGCAAGCCCACCAAGGCGCTAGAAGGCTTTTTGCGTACAAACAACGTAGAATTAAAAGATATCTTCCTTGATGAGGGCCCAAAGGGTGCTTATGTTGCCGTGCGCAAACAAACAGGCGGCGCACAAAGCGCGACTCTTTTACAAGAAATTTGTCCGGCCATCATCAATAGTTTACCCTTTGCCAAAAAAATGCGCTGGGGAGCACAAAGCTTTGCCTATGCCCGCCCACTACGCTGGATTTTAGCTCTTTTTGACGACCAAGTGGTTCCCTTTAGTGTTGGTCCCGTCACCTCCTCCAATATGACTTTTGGACACAGAATCCACGGAACGCACAATAAGGAACATGCCGGAATAACAGTTAATACTGCTTCCGAATACCTTAACACTGTCCGCACCCTCGGGGGAGTTGAACCTGACACAGCCGAGCGTCGCAAAACCATCGTAGATGGAGCCAATGCCGCCGCCGCAAGCCTTGGTGCAAGCATTCTTTGGAAAGACTCACTGCTGGACGAAGTGCAAGGTCTGTGCGAACACCCTGTACCCATCATCGGAAATATCGATCCATCCTTCCTCGAAGTTCCACGCGAAGCACTCATTACCAGCATGGAAAGCCATCAAAAAAGTTTTGGCCTCGAAGACAGCGAAGGCAATCTTTTGCCCTACTTCTTGACCGTATCAAACACCACGGCCCAAGATATGCAAGTGGTACAAAAAGGCTGGGAACGTGTTTTGCGCGCCCGTCTTGAAGATGCACGCTTCTTCTGGAATACAGATTTAGAAATTGAATTTGCTACCTGGCTTGAAAAGCTAGATAATGTTATTTTTATTGGGCCTCTTGGCTCCATGGGCAACAAAACCCGCAGGCTTGAACAGCTGTGCGTGTGGCTCACAGAAAATTGCACTTTGCCGCAAACACATCCCCTACCGGAACAAAGCGACGCCGCACGCGCAGGACGCTTATCCAAGGCAGATCTCGTCTCCGGCATGGTAGGTGAATTTGATACCCTACAAGGAATCATGGGCGGCATTTATGCTCGTAAAAAAGACGAAAGCATAGCTGTGGCCCAAGCCCTACAAGAGCAATACTTGCCCGCCGGCCCTGACAGTGCCGTACCCTGCACCATCCTCGGCGCATTCTTATCCATGGCCGACAAAATGGACACCCTCGTAGGTTGCTTCGGCCTTAGCATGATTCCCACCGGAGCCGCAGACCCCAACGGCCTGCGCCGCTGCGTGCTTGGAATTATTCGCTGCATTTTAGAGTTTGACATACGCCTTGACATGCACGCTTTTATTCAAAAAGCCCAAGAGCTTTACGGAGATATATCATGGAAGCTTCCCACCGATGAAAGCTTGCAAAAGCTCGAGGAATTCTTCCATGCTCGCCTCAAAAACTACTGGCAAGGGCAAGGCAACGATACCTTGTTAGTAGAAGCCAGCCTCGGAGCGCCAAGTCAAGATGTGCACTGCGCAGCTCAGCGCCTAAACGCCCTCAGTAAGCTACACGCCAGTGAGCACTACACAGCCGCCGTGCAAACCCTTAAGCGCGTATCCAATATTATACGCAAACAAGGTGCGGAATTTGACCTCGACGGGATTTATAAGCCTGCCCTTATGCAAGAAGCAGCAGAAAAAAAACTCGCCGCAAGCCTTGACGCCCTACTCCCGCGCTTTGACTCTCTCTGGGCTGAGGACAATTTCGAAGCTATCCCGCAACTCTTACTGGAAATACGTCCTGATATTGATGCTTTTTTTGACTCGGTCATGGTCATCTGTGAAGACAAAGAACTTCGCGTCAATCGCCTCAATATGCTTAAAGCTCTCACCATGCGTATGGAAAAATTTGCAGACTTTACGGCTTTGCAAGTTTAGAAGTATATATTGTTTTTCTGGGGGAAACTTTCTTGAAAGAAAGTTTCCCCCAGACCCCCTTCAAAAA
>CAYJHU010000105.1:0-8032 GCA_964369655.1 uncultured Desulfovibrionaceae bacterium
TAGAATTCAAAACTTTCTCTAAACAGTAACTATTATCATTAGTTTATTATCAAACAAGTATGCACTCACTTATAACAATTCATAGAACTCTACCAATATGCACAAAACGCTAAATAAAGGTATAATACTCTAAAATAATATATTTTAATAAAAAAAATACATGTTTTGACAAAAAATATAAACAAGCTCCACAAAAACATTACCAAAAAAAATAGATCATGCCTAAAAATAATTGTGTTGAAAGCAAAAAATTTAAAATAAAAAATAATTTATTTTAAATAGATACAAAAAATCTACAAGCTTGTCATAAAAATCACTTGCAGACTATTTTTCTCTATGCTATACGCTTTCTTACTAGTTGGATATTATTTTAAGTTCTTTATTTTACATTACTTAAAACAAAGTGATTACGACTTGAACTTAAAATTATGCAGAATTTGTACTAACAAGAAATATCTTCTAAAAACTAGAGTAGACGTTATTATAAACAAAACACTGTAAAAACATCTAAGAAGTTGTAATTTTTATTCCCCTTCATATTTGTTGTACAGGTGTTTATTGGGGTGTGGATCGTAGTGATCATATGGGCTCTAAACCCTTACAGTCGGGTGCGACTCCCGGACACCTCGCCAAATTTTAACCTATTTAGGTGCCATGAGCGAAGAACAACAAGCCCCCACAAGGCCAGCCAAAAAAAAGCGTACATATCGTAAGAATCAGTCGCTTTTTGCTCTCATCTCCAAGATGAAGCTTTGGCCTTCAAGGCAAGGTTATTTGCACGGAATTCGCACCATTGAAATGGGACCACTCACGGCAGTTATCACGACGCATTGCGGGCATACTTTTACAGTATATAACTCCCGCAAATCACGAGCGAGTCGATGGCTGAGAAATAAAAGCATCATTGCCCCTTGCAAGGCATGTGTAGTACCTGAGTGGAAATTAGAAAAATATCAAGGTACTATGTTCAAGAAAGGTCATGGTTCCAGGTTAGACACAGCCATTCACGGGCACGGAAGATAAAATGGTATTTAGTGATGTTCAGTTACAGCGTTTGCAAAGCCTTGGTGCTCACCAAGACGTATTGCAACGTCAGTTTGCAGATGTAACTGAGCGAAACTCTACTTTTCAAAAAGTAGAGCTTGAGCTTGTAACCGCCCAAAAAGAAAAATTAAACCATTTTATAAGCACAACCAGACAGCCTCGCATCTTAGCGCTGGAAGAAAAACTTAGTAAAATCTTGCGCACGCATGGTTTTATTCAAGTACACACTCCTCTTCTTCTCACTAAAAATCGCCTTGCCAAAATGGGTATAGATGAACAATCCCCCATGTATGAGCAAGTTTTTTGGCTCGACAATAAGCGTTGCTTGCGCCCTATGCTTGCCCCGCACCTATACGAATATATGTTAGATCTTGGAAAATTACTCCCAAAACCTTTGCGCCTTTTTGAAATAGGCCCTTGCTTTCGTAAAGAAACACAAGGAGCCAAGCACTCCAATGAATTTACCATGTTAAACCTTGTGGAAATGGGTTTACCCAAGGACACAGATTTTACAGCAAGACTCAAAGAGCTTGGGGCTCTTGTCTTACAAGAAGCAGGCATTGAGCAGTGGCAAATGATGATGGAAAATTCTGCTGTCTATGGTGATGCCAATGATTTTGTTGATAAAAATGGAATGGAACTGGCTTCCTCTGCCATAGGGCCCTTACCCATGGACGATACGTGGCGTATCCATGATAATTGGGTAGGCATTGGTTTTGGCCTGGAGCGTCTGGTGATGTCCGCTGGCGATGATACCAACTTAGCAAAAACAGGAAGGACTCTTTCCTATCTAGATGGAATAGCTTTGCACTTATGATGTACGATGTATGTAATTTTTCTTCTCCGCTAAAATATAACGATATTCTAGCTACGCTCACCGGCTCTACTGCCATGAGTGAAGATGCGCTCTTTCATAGGGCCAGAACCATACGTCAAGCACATTTGGGTTCGAGAATTTTTCTTTACGGTTTCATCTACTTAAGCACTCATTGCCGCAATTCTTGCACTTTTTGCTATTTTTCCAAAAAGAATGCAGAGCTTGCGCGCTACCGTAAAAACCTTACTCATGTGCTTGAAATTGCGCAAAAATTAGCCGACGACGGCGTACATCTTTTAGATTTAACCCTTGGTGAAGACCCCTACTTTTTGCAAGAAAAAGGCTTTCAAGAGCTTTTGGAAATGATTCAGAAAGCTAAGCAATTAACGGGACTTGCCATTATGGTATCCCCAGGCGTTCTCCCTAAAGCCTACTACACCTTGCTTAAAGAAGCCGGAGCTGACTGGTATGCTTGTTATCAAGAAAACCATGTCTTTACCGAGTTTACCAAATTACGCCCGGGGCAAGATTTTGCCCTAAGAAATGCTGCTCGCGTCTGGGCACATGAAGCCGGACTTTTGGTCGAAGATGGACTGCTCACAGGAACAGGGGAAAACTTAGAAAGCCTTGCATATTCCTTAGATGTTTTCAGAAACTCCAAACTCAGCCAGTCACGCATAATGACCTATGTAGGACATGAAAGCACCATTCCTGCCCATGAAGTGAGCAAGAATACAGAGCTTCGTGCCATATCACTCTTGCGTTTACTTAATCCCAATCACCTTATCCCTGCTTCTTTGGATATTGACGGCCTCGAAGGGCTTGCCAGTCGAATTCAAGCAGGAGCCAATGTGGTCACCTCCATTGTTCCGCATGGCTTTGGTTTAAGCGGCGTGGCATCACAAGAAAAGGACATTGAAAACGCCCAGCGTAGCGTTAAAGCGGTGACCGCAGTTCTTGAATCCTTGGGTTTACAAGTAGCAACAGCCTCAGATTATCAAGCATGGATTGCCAAAAGAAGAGCATCCTTCAGCAGCAAGGAAACTTGTTTGGAGGATGTATGCAGCCTATAATTCATAACTACGCTCTACAAAGTGCTGAATTGTGCTTTACCACTCAAAACATCTCTCCTATCACCAATATGCCCTATGTACATAAGGAGCATATAGATTTTGATGGTGACGGTTGGCATGAAATAAAGCTAGAAAATCTAACGCCCTACGTGCATTACGAGCATATCCTCTTTGACGGTGATGGATGGCATAGTCGTAAAGAAAATAGCATGCACGAATGTGGCATATTAAAAGTTGATACATTTAATAATTTCACTATTTTAGTGGGACAAAACACTACTTCTACAGCCATAAACTCATTGCTCTATAGCACTGAAATTACAGCTAAAGAAGATTACAAAAATCAACTGGAACTTATCAGAAATAGATTTGGTCCATGAGGTAAGTATGACAAGACTAACAGAAAAGCACCTTGAAGATGTTATGAATGACTGGAATCATTATGAAAACAAGCTTCAAAAGCAAACGGGCTTTTCATTGTTAGCTTTAGCCTGCCAAACGCTAAACACGTCCATTTCCGATATTTTCCCCCTTATTTCTCAAGCAAAAGTTGCTGCCATTCCACTCAGCCAAGGTGAAGGCCTTATAACTGGCTTTGCAGAAAGCCTCGTTTCCATAGCTCGCCATCTTGGATTTAAAAGCCATTGTGTTAGCGCCGATGAACGCGGCTTCACCGAATATCAAACTCAAGATTTTGATTTTGCTATTTATGCCAACGACACGCAGTTTTTTGTGGAGAGAAAAAATAATTCCACCCTTTTTGATAATAATATAGCCACCGGATGCGGCTTTGCCGAAGCACTACACGCCATGCTTTGCAAAAATGGGTTCACCAAAGCAAACGCCCATACTATTATTATACGAGGTTGCGGCCCTGTAGGAAATTATGCGGCTACACACCTTGCCCAAAAGGGATATCAGATAGCCTTATTTGATAAAGACCCAAATCACGCTGAACAAACACTGCACGCTCTTCGCAATTCTTTCCCAAGTGCGCACATATGCCTGTGCACCAAAGAAGAATTGGAAGAAAAAAATCACCATACTGCCCTCTTAGATGCCGCGCCCGTGGCCGCTCAAGAGGATTTTTTTGGTGCTTTGCACTTTGATTGTATCAGCGCACCTTGTGTCCCCTGCTGTTGGCCTTGCAAAACAGCTCTTTGGCACGATCCACTTCAGCTAGGAACTGCTGTAATGCTAATTGCAGCACTTATAAATAATGCAACATTTAACCATCTTTCTTAGGAGATACTCATGAAAGGTAAAGAACTTATTTTAAAAATCCTCAAGGGTGAATCTGTAGACCGTACTCCTTGGGTGCCTTACACCGGTTCTCAAATTGCAAACCTTAAAGGTTATGCTGCTGATGAAATGTTTCAAAATGCAGATAAATATCTTGAGTGCTTATTAGAAGCTGAAGCTCAGTACCTCCCTGACGGTATGCCCGCAATTTTTGACTTGCAAGTAGAAGCAGAAATTCTTGGTTGTGAGCTTGTTTGGTACAAAAATACCCCCCCTACCGTAAGCACACACCCCTTAGCCAACGATTTCACTATCCCAACCCAAGCTTTGAAAAAAACCGACGGTCGTATTCCGCTTATTACCGATGTAATGAAGCGCTTTAAAGCAGCTAAGCCCGAAATTGCCATGTATGGCCTTGTGTGTGGTCCCTTTACCTTAGCCTCACACCTTCGCGGCACCGGTATCTTCATGGACATGTATGACGATGAAGAATCTGTAAAGAAGTTGGTAGATTACTGCGCAGAAGTAGCATGGCAACTGTCTGAGTTCTACATTGAAGCTGGTTGTGATGTCATCGCTGCCGTTGACCCACTTGTTTCACAAATTTCTCCAGATATGTTTGAAACCTTCATCACCGAACCTTACAAAAAGTTCTTTGAAAGAGTAGAAGCTGCCGGCGTGCCTTCTTCATTCTTCGTATGCGGCGATGCTACCAAGAACATTGAACCCATGTGCTTAACCAAGCCTAGCTGCATAGCCATTGACGAAAACGTTAACATTGCCGAAGCCAAAAAGATTACTGACAAGTATAATATCGTTATGTCCGGTAACTTACAACTTACCATCACCATGCTTTTAGGCACACAACAAGACAACCAAAAAGCTGCCCTTGAGCTCATGGATGAGCTTGGCACAGATAAGTTCATCTTAGCTCCCGGTTGTGACGTTCCCTTTGATGCACCTGCCGCCAACATTGCCGGCGTGGGTCAAGCCGTACACAATAGCGCAGCTGTTCGCAAAGCACTTGAAAGCTATGTTGCAGTTGATGACTTACCTGAAATTGAAATGCCTGACTTTGCAGCCAACAAGCACGTTACTGTGGAAGTTATTACCATTGATTCCAAAACCTGCGCCGCATGCGGTTACATGGTAGCCACTGCTGAAGATGCAGCCAAAAAGTTTGGTGACAAGGTACAAGTGGTAGAGCGTAGCATCATGAGCAAAGAAACCCTTGCTTATATTACCAAGGTTGGTCTTGCTAACTTGCCTACCATTATGATTGAAGGCGACATTAAGCACATTTCACTCATCCCACCAGTAGAAAAACTTGCTGGTGAGATTGAAGAATATATTGCAAAAAAATAATTATAATAAATAACTTGTTTAACTGTGGTGGATTTTTATAAAATCCACCACATAAAAACATTAAAATGAAGATAACAAAATGAAAGCATATTAGATTCATGAGAAACCTAGTACTACATTTTTAGATACTATCTGTTCTCGCATTACATTATACTAATAATAAACACAACACCTCTTCGTTGTTTGTGTTATGTTGTTATATTTTTCAATTGTAGTTTATTAAATTACACATAGCTATTGCTACGCGTGCGGGAAAAACTGCATAAAATCTTAAAAAATATGCTTGCATTCATAATTAAAACTTGTTAGTCTGATTACAGTTACAAATCAATAGCAAAGGTTGTTGTATCTTTTACAATGATTTGTCTTAAAAATTATAACGGCGCGTTGCAAAAAAGTTTGAGCGTTTTTTTGCAATAGCAGTGCGAAAAAGCACAAAACATTTTAACGATAACACAGAGAGGTTTATCATGAGCGCAATATTGCAAGAAATTTCCCAATTACTTCAAAAGGGTAAGATGAAGGACGTTGCTGAGTTAACAAAAAAAGCCCTTGACGAAGGCCTTGCTCCTTTAACAATTTTGAACGAAGGCCTTATGCCCGGCATGGACGTTATCGGCGAGCGTTTCAAAAATAACGACATCTTCATTCCTGAAGTTCTTATCGCTGCCCGCGCCATGGCTGCAGGCACCGACGTGCTCCGTCCACTACTCGTAGGCGAAGCTGCACAAAACAAAGGCACCGTTGTTATCGGTACTATCAAAGATGACTTACACGACATTGGCAAAAACCTTGTTCGTATGATGATGGAATCCAAAGGCTTAAACGTTATTGACCTTGGCAATAACGTAACTCCTCAAAAGTTTGTTGAAGAAGCCATCAAGCACAATGCACAAATCATTGCTTGTTCCGCTCTTTTGACCACCACCATGGTTCACATGAAAGATTTAGTAACACAAGTTAAAGCCAGTGAACTTGCTGATAAAGTAAAAATCATGATCGGTGGCGCTCCTGTAAACCAAGCTTTCGCCGACTCCATTGGTGCAGACTCCTATACAGCTGATGCTTCTGCTGCTGCAGACACAGCCATTGAGCTTGCTGCTGCATTAATGTAAGCATCTAAATATAAAAATTATATTTTTTGTGAGGTGCGCTGGTCAGAGCCAGACACTTCACAAAAAAAGGGCAATAAAAAAAAGTGCATCGCCAAAATAAATTGCTAAGCCTGTCGTAGCACCGATATATATAGTGAGTGAAGCCATAGATTTTTAACATTTCTAAAAAACTCACGTTATATAACAGCCCTTAATAAGAAAATTTGAATTAAATTGCTTTATAATTTTTTTCAAATCCGAGAGAGGTAGTTGTGTAGTTTACTACATAACAATTGTATTTTAACTAGGTTTTCCCTTGGAGGAACTATGAAGCGTTTTGCGCATTCTAGTACCCGCGGTGGGCAAAAAGTAGGCCTAAATTTTCTTCGTGAAAAAGATTGCGAAAAAATCCACGAAGCATCTTTAGAAATACTTAACCGCCGAGGGGTGAATTTTGGCAGCGAAAAGGCACGTGAAGTATTACGTGACCATGGCTGCTGGGAAGACTCAGAAGGCTGCACGCATTTTCCACGTACTTTAGTGGAACAATGCCTTGAAGCCATTCCTTCTGAGTTTGTGCACTATGGCAGAACCGAAGATGATGACATCCATATCGCTCAAGATCAGGTGTACGCATCCAACTTCGGTGAAGGTATTGCAATCTATGACATGAAAACTCGCGAACGTCGCGCCACAGTCAAACAAGACGCCGTGGACATCGTACGTGTAGTTGATGCTTTAGATAATATTCACATTTACAATCGTGCTATTGGGCCACAAGATGTACCTACAGAGTCTGCTTCCATGCACAATGCTGAAGTTGCTCTTTGCTATACCAGCAAGCCCATGCATCTAGTATCTGGTTCGCCATTCCAAACCAGAAAAATGATTGAAATGGCAAAAGTGGCTTCCGGCGGTGAAGAAGGACATAAAACTCGTCCTCGCCACGCCTTTAACCACACCACTATCAGCCCCTTACGCATTGCTGCAGAAGCTTGCGATAACGCCATGATAGTATCAGAAGCTGGCATGCCTAACCATATCCTTGTTATGGTACAACAAGGCGCCACTTCTCCTGTAAGTTTTGCCGGTAGTATTGCTGTTAACAACGCAGACTTCTTGGCATTTAACACCCTTTTACAATGCGTAAACAAGGGTAATCCCACCTTTTATGGTGCTTCAGCTTGTGTTATGGAAATGCGTCGTGGTTTATCCCTCGTTGCTGCTCCTGAAGTATTTACACTCAATGCCGCCATGGCACGTATGTCTAAATACTACAATATCCCAAGCTATATTGCAGGTGGCTAGACAGATAGCTGCTGCAATGACGTGCAAGCAGGAGCAGAGCGCGCTCTCAACCGCCTCATGACCGCATTGGCAGGTGCCAGTGTTCTTTT
>CAYJHU010000106.1:0-8013 GCA_964369655.1 uncultured Desulfovibrionaceae bacterium
TTTTTGGATAATTTATTGCCGCCATTAAAGTTTTTTGGAAAGGGGGTCTGGGGGAAAGCCTTTTGTTCCACAAAAGGTTTTCCCCCAGAAGGCTTTGTCAAAAATAGCTATTGAATTATACGTTATATACTAAAAGCGTTTGGATCAAAAAAAAAATATTTTAAGCCAATATATACTTATACAATAGCGTACCAAATAAAAGACTTAAGGCTACATAAAGAAATGTGCGCACAAGTTTTACCCCTATCTTAATGGCAAGGCGTGCGCCCAATTGATTGCCGACAATACTGCCAATGGCACAGGGGATGGCAAGTGCATAAAGTACCACACCGCCAGATGCAAAGGTTGCGAGGGCGCCTACATTTGAGGCGAGGTTAAACACTTTGGTGGAGCCGGAAGCGCGCACAAGCTCCATGCCAAGAAACATATTCAGTGCAATAATAAAGAAAGAGCCTGTGCCGGGTCCAAAAAAACCGTCATACGTTCCAATGAGAAATGCAATGAAAAACATATAGATTTTTTCTTTTTTGGGTGAGATTGCTTTTTGCTTTTTGTGACCGGAAAATAAAGAACACACAAGGGCCATGGGTAAAAGTATGGCCATAATCGTTCCAAGGGTTGAGGGTGAGACTTGCAAAGCAAGCCAGGAACCAAATGCACCGCCTACAAAAGCAGCCGTAAATCCTATGGGTACAAGGTGTAAGGCTATGAGCTTATTCTTTAAAAAAGGCCAGATGGCTGTGAGAGAACCAAGGGAGCAAGCGAATTTGTTGGTGCCTAGGGCATAGTGCGGCGGAATGTTAAAAAGCATGAGTGATGGAATGGTGATAAGCCCTCCACCACCTGCAATGGCATCTACAAAGCCCGCAATTAAATACACGACGGCGCAAAGAAGTATAACAATAATATCTATTTCCACTATTTTATTCCGGAAAATTTAAAAGTAATACTTCCTTTTTGCAAATAAGCGCTGATGTTGCCGGGAAGTTGAAAATGGGTATTGCCTCTACCTTCTATTAAGGCCACATCTAAGGCAAAAAGGGTCTGTGCTCTGGCTTGTCCTTGCATTTTGGGGATATCTTCTTTGAGTAAGGATATAGCATGCATGTATAAGCGTAGGCGTGTAGCCTTGTTGAGTTTTTTTAAAAATTGAGCGGAGAGATGAACGCTGCTTTGCTCACATTGTATTTTATGTTCCTGACAAATGTTGTTTAAATATTCTTGCCAATGCGCGGCATCATATTGTGCCATATGCCACAATTCTTGAATTTTTTGGCTAAAAGCAGGGTTTTCTGCATGAAAAAGTGGCAAAAATGTATGACGTACTCTGTTACGAAAAAATTTTATATCAGCATTGCTTGCATCTTCAGCAAAGCTTAGCCCCACGTCCTGTAAAATTTGACGTAAATTTAATGGTTCTTGCATGAGTAGTGGACGCAGAATATGCCTTTTTTCATCAAGTGCCACCATGCCTCCAAGGGCAGGCCAGCCGGTTCCGCGTATAAGGCGCATAAAGACATCTTCCTGCACATCATGCAAGTGATGCCCGAGGCATACCCATGCGGCTTGGCACTTTCCTCTGTATTGTTCGTAAAGCTCATAGCGAACTTTGCGTGCAGTTTCTTCAATACCTTGTTTATTTTTTTGCGCGAGGGCATTTATATCGCATTTTTCAATATAATGAGGAATGTTCCATGCGGTGCAAAGTTGACTGACAAAAAGCGCTTCTTGCTCACTTTCGGGGCGTAGTGTGTGATTTATGTGCAAAACTGTAATACTACAGGGGTTTATTACGCTATACCACTGCCAAAAACAAAGTAATGCTAGAGAATCCGCTCCGCCGGACACAGCTAAAAGCACATGCTTGTTGCGGAGGTCAATGTGAAGTTCTTTTATAAAAGTAGCTATTTGTCGTATGCACTCTTTGGTTTGGACGCTTTGTGATTTGAGAGCAGGAAGAGCGGAAGGAAAGGTAAAGTCCATGGAAATAAAAGCTTACTTTAAATAGCAATTGATAGGCTAGCAAAAATACTCTCCACCTTGCGCATCATGGCTTGCTCAAGGGGAGGGCAGGCATAGCCCACACAGTTACAGTGTAAGGCATTACGTCCGCGCACCAAAAATTCAAGGCGAACAAAATTATCCTCTACCTCAAAGGCCATAGCGTAGGGGCCGCACTTGTTCGCATGTTCATTTTGTTCTGCAGTAAAAAAACACTGGTCCACGGGAAGCCAAAAAATTCCCGGTAATGAGCCTTGTAATTCTTGTGCATTTAAATATTCACGGATTTTTTCGCAATCTTCTGGTGTTAGGTCATCAATGGTATAAGAGCGCATAATTTTATTGTTTTTCGTTTACTGACCGATCAGTCTCTAAAGGTTTAAGATGTTTTAATGAGCGTAAGCTGGGAATGTTGTCATCAAGGTTAAAAATACGCCTTACCATATGAATTCGCGGGGTTGAGCCTTCTTCGCTCATGGTGCCGCGCTTTAAGAATGATAGGGGGGCGTGATTAAGCTTGCGGATAAGTGCAGCAGTCATATCTTCAAGGGCTGCTTTAACTTTTGGGTCGTTTGTCCCAAGCCTTTTAAGGGTGCGTTGTAATTCTTCTGCGGCGAGGTTTTCGGCACGCTGAATAATATCCACAATGGTTGGTTGAACATCAAGGCTGCTGAGCCATTGCCCAAAGAGTACCATTTCTTCTTCAATAATATTAAGTGCTTTTAGGGCTTCATCCTTACGACCTGCAAGATTTTCTTCAACCACTTCTTTAAGATCGTCAATGTCGTATAGGTAGACATTTTCAAGGCCGTTAACGTCGGGATCAATATCGCGGGGAACAGCAATATCAATGAAAAACATGGGCTTATATTTACGTTTTGCCAAAATTTTCTTTAAATCCTTGGCACTAATGATGGCATTGGGGGAGCCTGTGGAAGAAATAATAATGTCCACATCTGTTAAATGGTCCACCATATTTTCAAAAGGAATAACCGTACCTTGGAATTGTTTTGCTAAACTTTGGCTACGTTCAAAGGTGCGGTTTGCCACATACATATGGGCAATATTTGCGCTAACAAGGTGCTCAGCCGCAAGCTCTGCCATTTCTCCAGCACCTACCAAGAGCGCTTTTTGTTCGCTTAAATTACCGAAAATACGCTTGGCCAGCTCCACCGCCGCATAAGAAATAGAAACGGCGCTGGAAGCAATGGAGGTTTCGGTGCGCACTCGTTTTGCCACGGAAAAAGCCTTGTGTAGCAGGCGATTAATGATGGTTCCTGCGCTGTGATTTTCCACAGCCTTTCGGTAGGCATCTTTAAGCTGTCCCAAAATTTGTGGTTCGCCAAGCACCATAGAGTCAAGGCTTGCCCCTACCGTAAAAATATGGCGTATGGCTTGTTCATTCTTATGTACATAGACGTAGGGGCGTAATTCTTCGGAAGAACGTCCACAGCTTTTTGCCCATTTATCTAAAACTTGCCCAATAATGGTTGGTTCACACAATCCGTCATGGCTTGTGCAAGCACATTCTTTTTCACAGACAATTATTTCCACACGGTTACAGGTAGAAAGTATGAGGGCTTCGCGTATGGCTCCCTCACATTTAATGCTCCAATTTTCTACAGAACATTTATCGCTAAGAGCAAAGCGTTCTCGAATTTCAACAGGGGCTGTTTTGTGATTAAGGCCAAAAAGGTAAATGTTTCTATTCATAATTAATTACTGTATAAAAGAATGATGTGTATCCATTAAAAGGTTCACTACAAGTATGGAAAAAAGGCTTAAAGCAAATAGCCACAAAGCTAGTATGGCAGGCTTGCGTCCGCCACGGCTTTGTACAACTCGCATATGAAAAAGCCATGCATAAAGACCCCAAGTAAAAAAAGCAATTACTTCCTTAGGGTCGCCACTCACAGCTTTGCCCCATGTACTACTTGCCCAAACAATGCCGGAAATAATACCAACAGTAAAAAGCGGAAAGCCCACAAAGGTGGCAATGGCATTGGTTTTATCCAAAATGGCAAGGGCAGGAAAATCCCTGCTAAAGCCGGTTATGGGAGCTTTAGATTTAATCTTTTTTTCAATATATACAAATATTAATCCGGCTACAAAGGCTAAAGTCATCATGGCTAAGCTGATATAAAGTGTACCGATATGAAGAGCATAAAAGAGGCCTGTCAATGACTCCGGAAGGGCGATTTGCGCATGCATTACCTGCAAGGAAAAGAGAAATAGCATAAGCACCAAGGGCACCATGAAAATGGTGGGGGTGCTGTGGCGTGTTTTCCAATCAGAAAAAAAAGCACATAGCAGCATAAACCATGCAAGTATTTGTAAATATGTGCCAAGGCTTAAACCTTCAGGATTTTGTGCATGACTGCCGCGTACCATGTCAAAGGTCTGTACGCCAAATCCTGCCACAGCAAAAAGACAGGCTACAATACGCAACCATCTTTGCCGTAATAATAAGCCCGCAATACCACAAATGCTGGAGATTGCATATAAAATCAATATGAGTAAAGCACTTTGCTCAAAAGATATCATCGAGTAACTCCACAATATGTTGATGAAGGGCAGGGGGCAAAAGCTCCTGCAATAATTCTTGGCTTTTTTTAAGCTCACCTTGTGCCAAATGGCTACGTAAGGAAGAGTGTACCAGCTTACGAAAAAGTGCTGTATTGCTTTTTGTATCAAGCCCAAGTGCAAGCACATGGGGACGCAGCCTACCCAAAAATACTGTCATGGGTGCGTGTGGCTTTAACCATTCTTCAAGCTCCATGCGCAATTGCCGTGACCACGCAGGACTCCCTTGAGTGCTAATGGCCACCATGAGGCTATTATCTTCTTCTTTCTTTCCTGCAACTTGGGCTAAGGCTGGCACTATATATGAACCCTTATGCGGTGCATCCACACAATTACATAGTATATGCCGCGCCGCGCAAAGCTCAGCCAGCTTAGCATTAAAATCTTTATTCCCAGTGCAAGCAAAGACAAGGCTTTTGCCGTGTAAGTCTTGTTCGCTAAAGGGGCGCTTTTCTAATTGTAGGTGAGTGTGCCCGCGCACCCCCTCCCAATAATCATTAAAATCATTAATGTCCAGTACAAGCACATCGCGAACTTTAGCCTTAAGCAAAGCCTCAGCTTTTCGCAGTCCCACTTCGCCCCCGCCAACAATAAGGCACGAGCACTGGCTTACATCTATAAAAAGCGGGTAATACATAATTTCTACCAAGGTAATAATTTAGTCGAAGCTGAAAAGCGTGTTTTAACCCTGTGTTCATACGTCATTCCAAAATATATATCATTTTGAAAAAAGAGTGAAGTATCTTTTGGGGGGTAAAATCTTTTAAGACTTGATATTAGAAGAAGTTTTACGTATTAATTTCTAAGGCAGGAATCTTAAGGAAAAGATATGAAACAATTTTTAGTTATTCAGCTTGCGCGCTTTGGGGATGTAATACAAAGCAAACGCCTCATTAAGAGCCTTGAAAAAAGAGGACAGGTGCATCTGTGTCTTGATAGCAGCTTAAGCCCTATGGCGGCGCTTATCTATCCAAAGGCCATTTTGCACAGCCTGCCGGCGCATGTCTTACCTCAGCAAAATAGCTCAGAGCAAGTTAGCCAACTTTACCAAAGCATACAATGCTTAAAAGAGATTGATTTTTGTGCAGTATATAATCTAAATTACAGTCCTTTGAGTGCGAGCTTGGTGCGGATTTTTTCACCGGAAATTGTACGTGGCTATGCCATAGAGCATGGGCAACTTGTGCGTAGTCCTTGGGTACATAAGGCTTTTCGTTGGACGCAAAATAGACAGCTAAGTCCCATAAATCTTGTTGATTTTTGGGCACATTTTGATGATGCTCCTTGTGCTGCACAAGAGGTTAATCCCATAGCCTTGGCAGGCGGAAAGGGCATTGGTGTTGTACTGGCTGGTAGAGAATCTCGCAGATCCTTACCCATGCCTATTTTGGCCAATGTGGTGCGCACGTATTTTGAATCCCTTGCCGGCGGACAAAGCGGCCTTAAAATTTATTTGCTTGGCAGTAATGCAGAAGTTCCGCTCGCTCGGCAACTCACACGTTTATTGCCAGTTACTTTGCAAAAAAATTTGGTAGATTTAAGCGGAAAAACTTCTTGGCAGGGGCTTATTGATGCACTGACAGGGCTTGATGTGCTCATAAGTCCGGACACAGGCAGCATGCATCTTGCGGCGCACCTTGGCGTGCCCGTGGAGGGCTTTTTTCTTTCTTCAGCATGGTGCCACGAAACCGGCCCCTATGGCGAAGGGCACAGGGTATGGCAATCGGTATATAACTGCGCACCTTGCTTAGAGTCAGCTCCTTGCCCCATACAAACGCGCTGTTTAGATGATTTTTCACACAGGGAATTTTATCGCGCGCTTACAAATTTTATTCAGGGTAAGGTGTTGCCGCCAGCAAACCTTAAAGAAAAACTTCACCTAACTTGTCAAAAATCCTATGTGGACGCCCTTGGCAGCACATGGGAAATTATTTTTGGTGAGGATGAATATGCGCAAAAAAGGTCACATTTACGAACTGTTGTGGCAGAATATTGTAAAAATCCCATATCTACAGTTTATGAGGCAAGCATTGCGCAATATTTTTATGAAGAACAAGATTGGATGCTCAGAAAACAAGAGCCAAATTTTTCGGCCCTTATGACAAATGGTGAATATATATGAAACAAGGTCAAGCTTTACGAGTGCTAGTGGTTTTACCCTTTTATGGCGGTTCTTTACCCATAGGAGAATACTGCGTTACAGCTTTGCGCAATCTTGGGCACAGTGTGGAAGTCTTTGAGGCGCCGCTTTTTCATACTGCTTTTATGGCCATGAAAAATCTGCGTGTAACCACCGAACGCTTAAATCAGCTAGAAGGCAGTTTTTTACAAAATATTTCCCAAGCAATTTTGGCACAAGTGGAAAGCTTTGAACCGGACATGGTGCTTGCTTTGGCTCAAGCGCCCATGAGTCGCCAGCTTTTGCGTCGCCTTGAAAAAATGAATATACCCACCGCCATGTGGTTTGTGGAAGATTATAAACTTTTCACCTATTGGCGCGCCTTTGCACCGCTTTATTCTGTTTTTGCAGTTATTCAAAAAGATACTTTCTTACAAGAATTATGCAGTATTGGGCAGGAAAATGCTCTTTATCTTCCCATGGCAGCTTTGCCAAGTTTCCATGCTCCTCAAGACTTAAGTCCCGCGGATAAAAAGAGATTTGGTGCGGATGTGGCCTTTTTAGGTGCAGGCTATCCCAATAGGCGCGTGGCCTTTCGACCTTTGGTCACTCAAAAAGATTTTAAGATTTGGGGCACTGAATGGGAAAATGATACCGTACTGGCCAAATGCATTCAAGAAAAGGGCGCACGCATTAGCTCAGCTGATGCGGTAAAAATATATAATGCTACGAGCATAAATATTAATTTACACTCAAGTATCAAAGATAGCACAGTTATTTCTGAGGGGGATTTTGTGAATCCGCGTACCTTTGAACTTGCCGCCATTGGAGCTTTTCAATTAGTAGATACTCGAAGTCTGATGGCAGAGCTTTTTGAGGAAGGTATGCTTGCCACCTTTACTAGTCTTGAGCAAATGTATGCGCAGGTTGAACATTATTTAGCTCACCCCGAAGAGCGCATCCTCATGGCGCAAAAAGCCAGAGAGCATGTACTTAAAAATCATAGTTATGAAGTGCGTATGCAGCAATTGCTTGATTTTGTACAAGAAAAATGCGGGCCTTGGAAGACACGCCAATATAGCAATTTTCCCGAGGAGTTACCGGAAGAGTTACGCGCACAATTGGGAACTCTCTTTGAAAGCTTACAATTACCGGCTGATGCAGCCTTTGATGATGTGATTTTGCGCATTCGTCAGCGTAGCGGTCATTTAAGCTCTCTTGAAACGACTTTGCTTTTCTTGGACGAATGGAAAAAACAATACGGTAAAAAGTAAAGTAATGCTTTACGCAGAGTGCTGACAAACCCAGCA
>CAYJHU010000107.1:0-8008 GCA_964369655.1 uncultured Desulfovibrionaceae bacterium
GCCAGCGGCAAGAGAGGTATTTACGCAAAAGTTGTGAGCTTGGCAAGAGAAAAATTGCTTTTTTTCAAAAAAAATTTTCTATGTCGTGTTCACTCTCGTAACCGACATTTTTAATACGATAAAATTTTTTAAATAACAAGTCTTTTTTTTCATGTTTTTTCAAATGAGGTAATTTTTTTACTCTCCTTTTTTCTTCCTTCCCCATGTATGCTTGTCTTCACGCCCCAAAATCCTTTTTGCGCAGTCATTTTTTTTCCATAAAATTTTACTTTCCTCTATTTGACGTCTTGCCAGACGTACCTATTATAGATATGAGGTTGCTGCATTTGATACAAACTATGCCTGAGGTTTTTTTGTCTAGCGTGAACTTTACCCCCCATATTTGCCGTGAGAGCGCCATGGAACTGGTACACCTTCCCGAAGATGTACTCTTTGCTTCGGCTTGTGCTATGCGAGAAAAGGCTTTTGGTAAGCAGGTTGAGCTTTGTGCCATCATTAATGCACGTAGCGGAAAGTGTAATATGGATTGCTCTTTTTGTTCGCAAAGTAGCCATCATCAAAGCCCTGCAGTGCCAAGCTTTGAACTTTTATCTGCTAACGAGCTTATTGGTAGGTTGCAGGATCTGTCGCAGTTTCCTTTGCGCCATGTGGGTATTGTGACCAGTGGTGGGGCTTTAAGCTACGAGCATGTGCAAAGCCTTGTGCAAACACTTGAGCTTTTGCCAGCGCATTGGCAGGGGCGAATTTGTGGCTCGCTGGGGCGCCTTCCCTCAGAATTATTAGAAATATTGAAGAGCGCAGGCCTTAAACGCTATCATCATAATTTAGAAAGCAGTGAAAAATATTATCCTAAGCTATGCACGACTCAAAGCTGGCAAGAGCGCCTTGCTACTGTGCACCGCGCTAAAAGCGCCGGCCTTGAATACTGTACGGGCGGATTATTTGGCCTTGGCGAGAGCTGGGAGGATAGGATTGACTTTGCCTTTACCTTACAAGAATTAGGCGTTAAGCATGTGCCCATAAATTTTTTGTATGCGCATAAGGGAACTCCGCTTGAGCATATGCCGCCGCTCAGTAGTGCGGA
Source organism: uncultured Desulfovibrionaceae bacterium (assembly GCA_964369655.1). GTDB lineage: Bacteria > Desulfobacterota > Desulfovibrionia > Desulfovibrionales > Desulfovibrionaceae > CAYJAD01. The sequence continues at coordinate 1,085 of CAYJHU010000107.1, forward strand.
AGCATTGCGTATTATTGCTGTTTTTCGTCATATTCTGCCTAGTGCAACTTTGCGCATTTGCGGCGGACGTCCCACAATTCTTGGTCAACGACAGGAGCATATTTTTGCCGCCGGAGCCAATGCGCTGATGACAGGCAATTATTTAACCACGGCAGGCAAGGGCATTGAGGTGGATTGTCGCATGATTACAGAGCAAGGCTTGGAGATTGTGACATGGTGAGTGCCCAACCGACTTTGCAAGGTATTTTTGTTGCCGGAACCGGAACAGATGTGGGAAAAACTTTGGTCACGGCCGCTCTTTCGCGTGCTTTGTGGCAAGAAAATATAAAGCATATTCCCATAAAACCCGTACAAACCGGCATTATAGATGTATCGCAGGCTGATGCGACCCTGTACACTGCGGCGCAAATGGGGCTTGATGTGCCTGAAGCTTTTTGCGGGCGTACGCTTTATTCTTTTGCCATGGCGGCTTCACCGCACTTGGCGGCGCGTGCCGAAGGGCAAGAGCTTAGCGTTAAGCAGATTATTACTTCATTACAAGGTATAAATTCCGCGCACCCCGTGCTCCTTGAGGGGGCAGGCGGACTTTATGTGCCGCTAAATGCCACAGAAAGTATGCTAGATGTGATGATGGCCTTGAGTTTGCCGGTGGTGTTGGTCATGCGCAATACTTTGGGCGCACTGAATCATACTATGCTCAGCATAGAAGCCTTGCGTCAAAGGGGTTTAACTCTTGCCGCCGTGATTTGTAAGGAAGTGAGCGAAGATGCGCAGGAGCAAGCCATTCGCGCCGATAATATACTCTATTTGCAAGAATATTTACAAAAGTCCTCCGTGCAAGTGCTGACTGTTCCATATTTACCTTGCTTAGACGAAGCGGCCTTTGACAGCATGGCAGAAAATTTACGTCCCTTGGCGCGGCAATGCAAACAGCTTTGGGCGCAAAATAACGCCCTTCAGGATGTATTAAAATTTGATAAAGAACACTTGTGGCATCCTTACACGTCGGCTTTGAATCCTTTACCCGTGTATGAAGTGACCCACGCCAAGGGCACGCGAATTTATTTGCGAAATGGGCGCGAGCTTATTGATGGCATGTCCTCTTGGTGGTGCGCTGTGCATGGTTATGGGCATGAAGATTTAGTGCGTGCGGCGCAAGAGCAGGCAGGGCGCATGTCGCATGTGATGTTTGGGGGCATTACCCATGCACCGGCAGTGACAGCGGCACAAAAGCTTATGCAACTTTTGCCAGAACCTGCTAGGCAAGTGCTTACTCGTCTTTTTTGGGCAGATTCCGGCTCCGTCGCTGTGGAAGTGGCGTTAAAAATGGCCTTGCAATATCAGCAGGGGCGCGGTGAAGCAAAGCGCACTAAAATCCTCAGCCCGCGCGGTGGCTATTATGGGGATACGCTGGGCGCCATGAGCGTGTGCGATCCCATAAATGGCATGCACAGTTTATTTGCGCATGTGGTTCCTCAGCATATTTTTATACCTAAGCCTGCTTGTGCCTTTGATGGCGGTGCGCAATGCTCTTTTGATGCCGATTCTCTACGCCCCCTTGAAGAAGCCTTTGCCCTGCACGGCGAAAGTTTAGCGGCTTGTATTATAGAACCCATAGTGCAGGGTGCTGGCGGAATGTATTTTTATCATCCTAAATATTTAGAGCGTTTACATGCCTTATGCCGTGCGCACAATGTTCTGCTTATTTTTGATGAAATTGCCACGGGTTTTGGGCGCACAGGAAAGATGTTTGCTCATGAATGGTGCGCTGATTTTGGCGCTCCTCTTTCACCTGACATTCTTTGTCTTGGCAAAGCGCTTACCGGCGGCATGCTTACGCTGGCGGCAACGCTGTGTAGCGAGCAAGTGGCAGAAGGCATTTGTCAGCAGGGTAATGTCTTTATGCATGGGCCAACCTTTATGGCCAATCCCTTGGCTTGTGCTGTGGCGGCCGCATCTTTGGATTTATTAGCACAAAATACCTGGCAAGCACAGGTAGCTCGTATAGAAACAGAACTTACACAATGGCTTAGCCCATGTATGCATTGTGAGTCTGTGCGCGAGGTACGCGTGCTTGGTGCCATCGGCGTGGTGGAAATGCGCGAGGCCGTAGATATGGCTAGCTTGCAAGCATTTTTTGTGCAGCGCGGCGTATGGATTCGTCCTTTTGGGAAGCTTATTTATCTGATGCCGCCCTATGTGAGCAGTTCTGAGGATATCAATGCTTTGTGCGAAGCCGTGTATGCGGCGGTATGCGGTGAAGAAGGATAATTTTTTATATGGAGGGGCTCTGCCCCTCCACCCCGCCAAAGGGGATAATCCCCTTTGGAAACCTTAATGCTTTATTTTTCAACAAGTTGAAAAATAAAGATTCAAATTATTATAAAATATTTAACTTAGAAGATAAAAATATTCTTCCCAAAGATAAAAAAGAGAGAAAAATGATTGTTACGATAATGGTATACGCATGCATTTTATGTGTGATTTCTTACTATGCAGTGGGGCGCAGGGCGGAGAGCGCGGCTTTTTTTGTGAATAACCGTCAATCGGGCACATTTGCGGTGGCTTTTTCTATTGTTGCTTCATGCGTTGGCGGTTCGGCCACCATGGGCATGGCAGGGCTTGCATGGAATGTGGGATTTCCGGCCTTTTGGTGGCTTGGAACCGGCGCTATTGGCTTGTGTATATTGGCGATTTTTTTGGCAAAACGCGTGCGCGAAAGCGGAGCCAGCACCTTGCCCGAAATGGTGACAACTTTTATTGGTGCGCCTGCGCGTCCCTTGTCCTCTATTATCATTATCTTGGCATGGCTTGCCATTACCGCCGCACAATTTAGCGCTATGGCGACCTTGCTTGCGCCGGTGCTCACGTCCTCTTTTGGTATAGAGGCGGACATGGCACGCAGTTTAGGGCTGGTGTTTGGGGCGGTGCTGGTGACACTTTATGCATGCATTGGTGGGCAAGCCGCCATTATTAAAAGCGATGTAATTCAATTTCTTGTGTTAATGTTTGCCTTTGCAGTGGCCTTTATCTTTTTGTGGCAAGATAATTCTGGCGCTCTTTTGTCTGCCCCCTTTGAAGTTTTGAATAAAGACTTTGCGCTGAGCAAGTTTAGCTATTTTTTACTTATTTTGGGTGGTTCCTATGTGGTGTGCCCCATGCTTTTTGGGCGCTTACTCAGTGCTCGCAGCGCTACTGTGGCAAAGCGCGGTGCATTTGTGGCCGTTATTGGCCTTGTGCTGAGCGCTATGCTTATCGTATCATTGGGGATTTTGTGCCGTGGCCTTGTGCCAACAGTAGGTGAAGGAACTTTACCGGAAAGTGTGCTCACTACCGTGCTTTTTTCAAAGCTTCCAGAATGGGCGAGCATGCTGGTGCTATTGGGGATTTTTTCTGCACTAATTTCTTCGGCGGACTCAAGCCTTGTGACAGGGGCGACCATTTTATCCAACGATATTTTGCGTAGCCTGCGCCCCAGTGTGTGTCGTGTGTGTATTTTGTGCATGGGGCTTGGCGCTGTGCTTTTGGCCATGCCGGGCAAGGGCATTTTAGCCCTTTTGCTCATGGCCAATGATATTTATGTTTGCGGTGTGGTGGTGCCTGTCTTTGTGGGTATGCTTGCCTATAAAAAAAGGCCGGTGCATGTGGGGTTTATGAGCCTTGCCATGGCTGTGGGCGGAGGCTTTGGGCTTATGGCTGCGTTAAGTGAAAATACAACATACGCTTATGCAGGGCTTGGCGCAGGATTGTTACTCTCGCTGTGCGCTCTCTTCGTTGAACGCAAGGAGAAAGCTTTTGAAAAGAGTTTTGAGTAAATGTGCTTCGTTTGAAGCTTAAATTATCAGTTTTACAAAAAAAATGGCGAAAAAAATATATTGCCATTAAAATATAAAAATGCTAGGCACGTGAGTAGTTACTGTAAAACACACTTTTTATTAAAATATTTATTATTTTTAAATATTTAATAAGGTCTTATATGCAAGAAAAATTATTAGAAAAAACTGCGGCGCAAAGGGCTTTTTTACAAAGGACCTTTGAAGGGCATAAAAGTCCTATATGTAGCTGGAATACTGAGGGTAAAATTTTATTTTGTTCTCAAAGTTTTTTGGATTTTTTTAATGTGCACTCCGAAGAAGAAATGGCAGAAAAATTTGCCATTTTTAGTCCGGCCATGCAACCTAGCGGTAAGTCTTCCATAGTAGCTAAAAAAGAGTTTTTGCAGTCCGGCCTACGCGATAACTATTTACGCTTTTTTTGGTTGCATAACCTGCCGGGATATGGTGAGAAGTCTGTCGAATACACCATGACAACCTTGATGTATGATGATACCCCCATTCTTGTGGGTTTTATGCATAATGCTACGGCCAGCGAATATAAGTATTCCACCGATAAAAATATCAAAGCTATTTTGAATGCTTCGCCTACCGCCGTGTGCTTGTGGAATGAGAATTTGCATGTGATGGATTGCAACGAAAGCTTTTTGACGCTCTTTGGCATGAATCATGTGAGCGAATATCGCTATGATTCCAGCAGATTTTATCCGCATGTACAAGAAAATGGTAAGGAATCCACTGTTTACGCCACGGATGAAATTAGAAAAACTTTTGAAGAGGGACGGCGAGAGCTTGAGTGGACATGGATTGATAGCAAGGGCAATGAGTTTCCGACACAAATTATTCTGCGCCGCTTTACCTATGATAATGTGGAATTTGTTGCCGAATATGTTTATGATTTACGGGAGCTTAGAGAGAAACAAAGACAAGCTCATGAAGCTGAAGAGCGCATTAAGGTGATGCTGGACGGTATGCCTTTTAGCGCTAATATTTTTGATAAAGATTTTAATGTTATTGACTGCAATCTAGCTACTTTACAACTTTTTGCCTTGAAAGATAAGCAAGAATATAAGGATTCATTTTTTAAGCTGTCCCCAGAATTTCAATCTGATGGTAGACCCAGCATGACGGCAGCACGGGAAAACTTGCAAGAATGCTTTATACATGGTTACAAAAAATTTGAATGGTTACATTGTGATACGAGTGGTAATCCTGTCCCTTGCGATGTTACCTTAGTGCGTAGCGTGTATAAAAATGAAGAAGTGATGCTCGCATATTTGAGTGATTTGCGTGAGATACGAGCTTCAAAAGCTTTGGCAGAAGAGGCAGAGCTACGCAATCAAATGATATTGGATTTTATGCCTCTTGGCGTGCATTATTGGAATGAAAGCGGACAGCTGATATATTGCAATACGGCGTGTACGCATCTTTTTGGCTTTGAGGATAATGCTGAATATTTGAAGAACTTTCCGGCAACATTACCGGAAAAACAACCAAATGGTGAACTTTCTGCCCCAATTGTACAAGGACATCTTGCGCTCGGGCTTGCCGGAGAAAATGCAGATCTTGAATTTATGTGCATAAATCCAAGAACCAATGAAGAAATCCCCGTAGAAGTGAGCATGCGTGGTATTATTTGTGGCGATAAAAAATGTGTTATTGCATACCTCCGTGATTTGCGCGAACAAAAAGCCATGCTGGCAGAAATTCTGGAAGCCGAAGAAGATTTGCGCCAAGCCAAGGAATTGGCAGAGAAAAATGCTGCAGCCAAGGGTGAGTTTTTGGCCAATATGAGCCACGAAATCCGTACCCCCATGAATGGTATTTTAGGCCTTTTACACTTACTAGAACATACTGATCTTAAAACAAATCAGCTTTATTATGTGCAAAAAACGCTTTTTTCCGCCAATAACCTTATGCGAATCATCAATGACATTTTGGATTTTTCAAAAATTGAAGCGCGCAAGCTTGAAATGGAAATTACCCCTTTCACCTTACGCGAGCTATGCACAGAAATTTATGAATTATACGAACCGCTCAGCAGTAAAAAGGGACTTAAGTTTTTCATAGAAAAGGGCTCGCATCCTTCAGTGGTTTTGCTTGGTGACTCCTTACGCTTACGTCAAATTCTGTATAATTTGGTTAGCAATGCCATTAAGTTTACTTCCGAAGGTCTTGTGACCTTGAGTGTTGTTGAAACAAAACAAGTGGATGATAAAATGCAATGCCTGTTTTCGGTGCAAGATACGGGCATTGGCTTAAATGAAGAACAAATGGACAAGCTTTTTTCTGCTTTTTCACAGGCCGACAGTTCTGTTACCCGTGAATATGGCGGTACCGGCCTTGGGCTTGCCATTTCGCGCAGTATAGCGCAAATGATGGGCGGCGATATTTGGGTTGAAAGCACTCAGGGCGAGGGCAGTACTTTCTATTGCTCAGCCACTTTTGCTGTCAGCCCCAAGCAAGAGATTATAGAGTCTCTCGATGACCAAAGCATGACCACAGGTATCTTGCAAGGCCACGGACATATTTTACTGGTAGAAGATAATGAAATAAATCAGTTTATTGCTGAAGAATTGTTGCAAAAGGGCGGATATACGGTTGATATTGCCAATGATGGCCAAGAGTCCCTAAGTCTTCTTGAAAAAAATCAATATGACCTTGTGCTTATGGATATTCAAATGCCTGTCATGGACGGGCTAACCGCCTCGAAAAAAATACGCGAGCAAACAAAGTTTAAGGATTTGCCCATTATTGCCATGTCTGCCCATGCCATGACCGGCGATAAGGAAAAAAGCCTTGAGCATGGCATGAATGATCACTTAACAAAACCCATCAATCCTGAGCTATTGTATAAAACTCTGTATCAATGGCTTGGAGATAAATAGTCACATTTACTAATTAATATTTAAGGGGAGGGGATAACTTTTTTTTAAAAAAGTTTTTCCCTCCCCTTAAAGTATTTAAAAGTTCTTTTTATGTTTTGCTACAGGCTGCTAAAACGTATGGCTCTAGCTATATTATGAAAGTATGTTTATTTTGTATAATAAGAGATTGAAGCAACTAAGGAAACGCTGATTTAATAGGATTT
>CAYJHU010000108.1:0-8004 GCA_964369655.1 uncultured Desulfovibrionaceae bacterium
CGCGAATCATGTCGGAGGTGGAGGAAATATTTCCGCCAACGCCGGCTTCTACTTCTTTGCGACGTACCATCATAGCTCCAGCACCGGGGCCGGTTGCCATAAAGGCGCGTGCATCTTCAGCAGAAATCTGCTTACCACTTTTGCTCATAAGTTCCATGAACTCTTGAGTATTGCGCTCAAGCATGGTGGGAGAAGCAGGATCAAGCACGCGAATATTTACGCTGCTGCCCACATGTCCTACCTTGCGCAAAGAATCGCGTAACAAAGAACGAATGGCAAAGGGTCTGCCCAAAAGCAGCGCATCGCCAAGTCCTTCTTCGTGCAGGCGAATGGCTGCCTCCACCGCACGCACATCTTCCCCATCGGGGAAAACAATGCTGGCAGGCTTTGCCGAGCACAGCTCAATGCAGCGCCCAAGCAAGGAAAAGGGTTTACCCTTTACCGGAGTTGCAATGCCGGCCTTTTGTGCTGTCATTTGTGCGCTTTGCATTTATGCTTTCCTTACACTTGCAAGGTCAATACCTTGCTCAGCGGCAAAGGTTAAGAGCATAAGTACATAGATGGCAGAGCTTAAGCGGTTTAAGGAGCAAAGCACGTCCATATTTCTGGAGCAGGAAACTGCAACTACTTCTACTTCGCGTACGCTAGCGCGTAACCAGTTAAGCAGAGCAACGTTGCCGCCCATATCTCCTTGTGCCACTAAGTGGTCAATGCCCAAATATTTTTTGGGTTCGCGGGAAATTGTATATAAAGTAGGCACATCCATGCCGCCCATACCTGCAGGACATACGCTTTGACCGGTCACTTCACCTTGTAAGGTAAGCATAACCCAAGCGTGTAAGTCTTGGAGGCATTGCTTTAAGAAAGCAGGTCTTCTGTCCTTGGGGTCAAATTGTGTTTGTACAAGCACAATTTGTGAAAGCATGGTATCAAGCTTGCCACGCATGGTCACCGCTGGGTGATTTTTGGGCACTTGTACGCCTTGCTCAAGGTACGTTAATTCCTGTGCAGGATTGCAACCGGTGGCAGAGCATGCTGCACCTTCGCTTACGTCGCATGCACCGCCGCTTACGTTAGAATCTTGCACGGTAATGCGTAATTCGTTGGCGTATTCGGTGGCAGAGGGAGTTAAGCGCTCACCCTTAGCCAAAACCAAGGTGCCGCCATTGCCCACATTGCGTGCTCTTATATCTTCTTCTGTAAGAAAGTTCATATTTTCTCCTAAAATCGTGCGCTATTTAACAAAGGAGCTGGCTATGCAGCACACTTCACCTTGAGCAGTTAAGACAACGCTGGTGCCCTTATGCATGCGAGCAGCGCCGCCTACATTCAAGGTCACAGCATTGCCACCTTGTGAAATCTGCACAGTTCCCTTGGTAACTACCAACACTTCATCATTGGCAAAAGTCCAATCAAGGGAAGCATTGGCAAAGGAAAAACGCGTAACGCCTGGGCCATTATCGCCTGGCAAAAATGCTTCTTCGATGTTCATTTCACCTTGTACGCTGGCGGTAGGATTGTTCGCCGGAAAGGGAACAACGTCAACACCGTTCAGCGCTATCCCTGTGCTTACAGGGCCAGCAGAGTGCGCGCTTGTGGCGCCGGTGTGCATAACTTCTGACACCACTTGAGCCACAGTACCTTGAAGCTGAGCGCCTGCATTTGCTCCTAAGAGACCTTGCAAACGTGCGGCTACCTGTGCGGCAATGTCAGCGGCATCGCCGGCTGCATTACAAGCAGTGCCGGCAGGTTGAGCGCCAAATTGCACTACAGGTGCTGCCCAAGCAGGAGCTTGGCCATTATTTGAATTGTTATTCATTGCATACCTATCTGTTGTTATGGGTTCAGGGACAGTTATTGGCTTTTGAGCCACGGGTTCTGCCGCCTTATCCTCACAAAAGCGTATGGCTATGCCATATTGCTTTGCATCGTCCTTAGCTTGTGGGGTAATCAAAGCGCGAGCAGATACAACAATTTCTTGTTGCCCTGCCCTTCTGGCATCGGCAATGCTTTGCCCTGTAATAAGTTCTCTCATTGTTCCCATTCGCTTTTGTTACTTAAATTATTTTTTTACTGTGGGTGCTGGTTTTGCAGCGGCTGGTTTACCGGCGCGAGCAGCGGCCTTGGCAGCTTTTTTTGCTGCTTTTTTAGCAACAATGGCACCAAGGAGACCATAAAGATCAGTGCCTTCTGGGCGGGCAATAACATTGTGCGAAAGTAAGGTGCCTCTGGCTTGTGCCACGGCGCAAGCTACGTCAACGGCAGCTTTGCATGCGGCTACGTCGCCTTCGCAAATAACAGCCACGATGGGACCGTCCACTTTGTGCACGCACTTAATTTCTACATCGGCGCCTTTGGCCATGGCGTCTGCCACTTCGATGGAAGCCACATAGCTTGATACTTCCACAAAACCTTGTGCCTTATCACTCATAGTACTATCTCCTTATCAGGCTGTTGAAAAACAGCAATCTGTATCGTCAGCGAAAAAAATCAAACTGCTTATGTATGTTGAATACACCGCGCATCTTAATTTTTTGCGCTTCCTCACATCTTACTATTTTTGAACTCCTGAAAATTAAGTTTTTTTTAATGAACAGTTATGCCATTAAATAATCTGATCAAAAAAAGCTTCGCTTGGGCGAGCAATGACCGTCTTGCGCACTAATAGCCCTTCCATGCCTGCACTGTAGGCAGCGGCTTCCACCGCAGACTGCACAGCAGCCACATCGCCACCAATGAGCACAAAGGCCTTACCACCAAGTCCAAGAGCCGTACGTACATCCAAAATTTGGACGCTGGCGGCCTTGGCGGCGGCATCGGCGGCTTTAACGGAGGCGGCTACTGAAAATGTTTCCACCACGCCAAGCGCTGCTCTTTCCTGAATTTGAATACAACCGGACATGGCACTGATTACATCGGCATGAATGTTAGGAATAACAAAGCCATCAGCCACAGTTTCCGGAGCCACTTCGCGTCCTGCATTCACTGCCGCTTCCACAGCGGCCACATTGCCACTTACTGCGGCAATGAATTTACCGGGACAGATCGTCTTAAAAAATATGGGGGTCACATCGGCTGCTTTTACCATAATGTCTGCCGATTCCATCCCTGCTGCAATGCTGGTATATTCCAGCATGCCTACAGCGCCACCTTCTAATATATCAATCATATCTACTCCGCAGCAATGGTAACGTGTGTGTCAACTGCGGTCACAGTGCCACTTACACTTGCATGTATCTTTGCCCCGAGGGCTTTTTCTGGTATATCGCCAATAAGATCACCACAGCGAACCTTGGCTCCTACCCCTACACAAGCCACAGAGGGCGCCCCAATGTGCTGATGCAAGGGGATGCGCACTTCTTTGGGATTAAGTTTCCCAAGATATGGCGTTTCAAGGTAGAGATATTGCAAAATTCCAAGTCGTGCAGCCAGACGTTTGGACGGAATCTTTCTATATTCACGCATGGTGATATTTGATTCACGTATTTCACGACTGCCTTCATAATTTATCTTGGCTCCGCGCAATGATGCCTTTACCGCTTGATTGATACGTCGTGGGCTCATGCCCATGGGACATGCAAATTGCTCACATGCACCGCATTCACAGCAAATCATGGCTTGTTTTGCCTTTTCGCTGACGAGTTCCGTGCCCGAACCAAAGCTTTGCATAACCTGATGCGTCTCAAAAGGATGCCCAATCAGGTTACGCGGACAAAGGTCAGAGCACATACGACATTGAATGCAAGCAGAAGCTGCACGGCGACGCATAAAATCTTTATCAAGGGTGGCATTTTTATGAAGATGGTGGCCCTCAGGCAGCACAATAATGCCGCCGGTGGTCTTGGTGACCACATGCTTTTTGAGGTTTTCCATACCCACAACCACAGGGCCCATCATGGGGCCGCCCATGACAAAGACAGGCTTCGCAGGCAAGATACCGCCGCAAGCTTCAAGCAAGGAAACAATGGGGGTACCAAGAGGTGCGTTAAGTACCGAAGGATTACGTACCTCACCGGTGACGGTGATGGTTTTTTCGGTAATGGGTTTACCCTGCATGGCTTCATCCACGTGCATGAGTGTGGCTACGTTGGCAACCACAGTTCCCACATGTAATGGAATACCAAGTGGCGGTACAGAGCGTCCTGTTACTTCACGTACCAGAATTTGCTCATCGCCAGCAGGATAGAAGTCATCAAGCAAGAAGACTTCAATATTATAAGATTTAGCGGCCTCTTGAAGCATGGGGATAATATCCGTATGCTTTTTCTTCAGGCCGAGTACTGTGCGCTTAGCACCCACAGCATCACCAAGGGCGCGCAGTCCACGAAGCATGGACTGCGTATGATGCGCCATAATATGGTGATCGCTGTGCAAAAGTGGTTCGCACTCGCAACCGTTGGCTATGACTGTATCGGCTTCGGCATTGTATTTGACGTGTGCAGGAAAGCCTGCTCCGCCTTCGCCTACAATACCGCCGTTCAGCACAGCTTGGATTAATGCTTCTTTATTCATTACATTCTCTTAATTATGAAAAATTAGCGAGATGCTGGGAAGAAAGGCATGAAAGGCATGGCCGCACCCATGGGAATATTTCTTTGTGGTGCCATGCTTGGCTTGGACTTATTGCCATAGCCATCAAGCTTAAGAATCTTTGCAGCAGTTTCATACATAACTTTTTTACGAACATCGTCTTTTAAGTTCATCTTATTGTAGATGCTGATGGCTTCTTCTTGCTCAACAAAGGGGTGAGCAGAAGCAAAGACAACTTTATCGCCGATGAAGGTATTTAAGCCTTGTACATATACGTCAGCCATTGGTGCCAATTCATATTCAGATAAATCCATGTAAACATTAGCATTACGCATACAAGTAAAGACTGCTTCGTTCACAAAAGGATAACCACCATGGCTCATGATAATGGTAAGCTCTGGGAAGTCACGAGCAACAATATCCACTTGACGTGGGTCAATGTAATCTACCACAGCGCGGGGCACTTGTGGTGGAGGAGCGGTGGTGATGAAGACAGGAATATCAAGCTCGCAGGCCTTGGTGTAAAGTGGATAATAACGAGCATCGTTTGGCGGAATGTGTGCCAAGTAAGGGTCGGTAGCAATACCGCGCATGCCAAGCTCTTCCACAGCGCGCACGATTTCTTTTACTGCATTCATGCCCTTGTGTGGGTCAATGCCCCAAAAACCGATGAACAGTTCAGGGTAAGCGCGCACAAATTCAAGCACGCTTTCGTTGTTGGTTGGGGTATTATAGGTCATCTCGCAATCGCGACCAGTAATAACACAAAGCTCAACGCCGCGACGTTTTACGCCCTCTACCACTTCTGGAAGAGATTGAGGAACGCGCTTATCAAAACCAATTACCTCACAAGCAGCCTTAAACATAGCACTATTTTTAATGCCGTTGACAATTTCCGGTGTATGCGGACGGAAGCGAAAATCAATAATCTTCATAATATCCTTCTTTAGATGTCTTTATAAGTTATATTTTTTAGGATGTTGCCCATAAAAGCAACATCCTTTCTATTCACTATTTATTATTTACCTATAAGGAAGAGCGAAATCTCTGGGATATAGGTAACGAGCAACAAGACCATGAGCATAAGCCCAATCATTGGCATGACAGTACGCGAAAGGTGCGAAAGCTTTGCCTGAGCAACGCCGGAAGCCACGAAAAGGTTTACACCCACCGGCGGCGTTACGAAGCCAATGGCTAAGTTTACAACCATTACAATACCGAAGTGCAATGGAGATACGCCAACACCTGTGACAACCGGTAGCAAGATTGGTGTTAAAATAACGATGGCAGCAAGTGCTTCCATGAAGGTACCAACAATAATCAAAAGAACGTTGATTAACAAAAGAATAAGGAACTTGTTCTTTGTTAAGTCTAAGATGGTACGAGCGATGGTTCCTGGTACATCTTCAAGGGTCATGATATAGCCAAACATGGTAGCCATAGCCATAAGCACGATGATGACGGAAGAAGTAGAGCATGCTTCTACGCAACACTCAAGCATCTTCTTAAAGTTGATTTCTTTGTAGACAAACATACCCACAAGCAAACCATAAAGCGCAGCAACGGCAGCAGCTTCGGTAGGTGTCATAAGGCCGCCATAAATACCGCCAAGCACGATAACTGGTACCATGAGTGCCCATTTAGCATTCCAAATGGCCTTGCAAAGTGTACCGGCAGTACGCTGGCGTTGTTCGCCGCGCCAGTTACGAGCGCGTGAGTAAAAATAGGCATAAGCCATAAGCACAAGGCCGGTAAGCACGCCGGGAACAATACCACCAATGAATAAGTCACCAATGGAAACTTGGGCAGATACACCATATACCACAAAGGGGTTACTTGGTGGAATCATAACGCCGATGGCACCGGCAGCAGCCACGAGGGATGCGGCAAAAACTTTATCATAACCTCTATCCACCATGGCCGGAATGGTCAAAGCGCCAATGGCCGCAACGGTGGCCGGGCCAGAACCGGAAATGGCACCAAAAAACATACAGGTGGCAACGGTGGCTAGTGCCATACCGCCATGCAAGCCGCCAAGCATTTCGTCGGCCATGGCCAACAATCTTTCGGATAATCCCCCTGCGCCCATAAATACACCGGCAGCAATAAAGAAGGGAATAGCCATAATGGGGAAGGAGTCAATGGAGTTAAAGGCTGTTTGTGCCATATATAGTGTGGGCACGGTGTCGGCGCACAAAATGGTGGCCAAGGTTGCAAGACCTAAGGAAATAGCAATGGGCACACCGGCTGCACAAGCAAGAATGAAGTAACCAAAAAGTACAGGAATGGGGTTAATATAACCACCGGTAAACTTGGCTATAAGTACAGGAGAAGAAACAACCACTACAAGACCTATTGCCAAAAGAGTATCCAATGCACCGCAAATCTTAATTTGCTTATAAAGCATTTGCAATAAACGCAAAGTTTTAAGTCCAAAACCTATGGGTAAAATTGCATAAGGAACAAGATAGGGAATATTCATGGCAGTGGTGTACTGCGGATGTCTTAGCAAATTGCCAATGTGCTCAAAACCTGCCCACATAATGACTAAGGTCAATATCAAGAAGCACACGTCCACAACTATCCACGAAGCCTGTTGCCAGCGCTCGCTCAGTTTATCATATAGAATGTCAACACGAATGGAAGAACGGGTTTTAATGGCAATAGGCAATGCCATATAAGAAATCCAAATAAAGATAAATCTAGAAAGTTCCTCAGTCCAAACAGCCGCCCCTGCCGAATCTGAAAAAGCGGTAATAACATAACGATAAAAAGTTTGAAAACTGATGAAAAAGATAATGGCAAGTAAGCCAATGATGAGAAATATTTTTTCAAAATTTTCATCAAGCCAAGCTACAACGCCTTTTTGATTCTTATGCATATGCGCTGACAAGGTATCGGACATGGAAACTCCTCAAAAGCAGTATTATTTTTCAAAAAACCCACCCCACAAAACGTGGAGTGGGTAGTCATAAATAGGGATTATTTTTGTGTTTCTTGCACTAAAGTAATGAGTTCGGCAGGAACTTGCTTTGCAAATTCATCAAAAACTGGCTTGGTGAGTTCTTTAAGCTTTGTTTTTTCTGCATCGTCAAGCATGGTAATGGTAATGCCACGCTCTTTGAAAGCATCCCATGCTTTCTTTTCAAGCTTTACGCTTTCAGCGCGTTGCCATGCAGTTGTTTCAGCAGCAGCTTCGCGAATCATTTTTTGTTGTTCAGGCTTTAAGCTATCCCACTTTTTCTTATTCATTAACAACACGTGCATGCTGTAGTTATGCTCAGAATTCATGGCATGCTTTAACACTTCAGAGTGCTTAGCATCGTTAAGCAAGGAGAAGGTGTTGCCTTCGCCGTCAACGGTACCTTGTTGCAATGCAGTGTAGGTTTCACCCCATGCTACAGGAGCTGGGTTCATACCAAGAGCGGTAGCAACAGCTACTTCTACTGGAGAATCAGTGGTACGAATTTTCAT
>CAYJHU010000109.1:0-2686 GCA_964369655.1 uncultured Desulfovibrionaceae bacterium
GGTCTTTTTGCCGGTGTAGAACTTGTAAAAGATCGCACCACCAAAGAGCCTGTGAGCGACGCTTTTGCTACCCAAGTAGTTGGCGCTGCTAAAGCAGAAGGCGGCGTACTTATTGGTAAAACCACACGCTCTTTCCGCGAATTGAACAACACACTCACCCTTTGCCCAGCACTTATTGCTACCAAGAGCGATATTGATGAAATCGTTGCCGGTATCAGCAAAGCCTTGACTGTTGTTGAAAAAAAGTTCGGCATGTAAAATAATAATACAAGCTTAGTTTTATAGAGAGGAGAGTTTCGGCTTTCCTCTCTTTTTTTGATGCTAAAAAAATAGCCTGCTGAAGTAAATTTTCAACAGGCTGTATAAATAAAAAATACGATGATTACTAATAAGTAGCAAACATTCTTGCTATTTCTTCTTTGTCCTTGGTGATGGTTAAGGCAAGAGCAAGCAAGATGCGGGCTTTTTGTGGATTAAGATTATCCGCCGTAATAAAATTATAATCTTTATAGACAGATTCATAGGTTACAATGCCGGAGCCAACACGACTTGAACGTACAATGGGCAATCCATTATTTGAGGCTTCACCAAGTATTTTTGCCGTCGGGGTGGAAAGACTGCCATTGCCGGTACCTGCCACAACAAGACCATCGGGCTTGCTTGCAAGCACAGCTTTGTACAAAGCTTCAGAAACTTCAATGTATTGATATAAAATATCAACCCGTGGCAAATCCTTTAATTTTGCAATATCAAATTCTGTAGCCTGCGTGTGCTTACGCGTAATTTCTCTATAAAAAACTGGTTCAAAGTCAACGACATATCCAAGCATACCAATTTCCGGCACCTTAAATGTTTCAGGCGACATGGTATTGGTTTTTGTGCCTTCGCGCGCTGAGATAATTTGCCCATCCAAAATAATGAGCACGCCCTTATCCTGAGCTTTCTTACTGCCGGCAACAGCCACGGCGTTCAGCAAATTTAAAGGGCCGTCGGCACTGATGGCTGTAGCAGGGCGCATGGAACCCACCACCACCACGGGCTTAGTGCTTTTGACCACAAGATGTAAAAAGTAGGCTGTTTCTTCAAGGGTGTCAGTGCCATGTGTTACGACGATGCCGTCACAATCATTTCTGGCAAGCAATTCATTGATTCTTTTGGCAAGGGTCAGCCAATTTTCGAAGGTAATATCGCCGCTAGGCATATTAACTATTTGTTCGGATTTGATATTCGCAACTTTTGACAAACTTGGTACTGATTCAATTAAATCTTTGGCGCTAAGGCTTCCGGGCTCATAATCAGTAATATTTGTGGCGGAGCTGGCTTTGCCGGCAATGGTTCCGCCGGTTGCTAAAATAACCACATTGGGCAGCTGTGAAGCATAGACGTTCGTGTAGATTAGCATAAAAAATCCTAGGATAAATGAAATGTTTTTAAGCATCATTTTTTTCCTTTACTGGCAACCTCCATAAAGAAAGTTGCCAGTACGAAAATTTACATTAAAGGCATGAACTATAAAGCTTCTACTACTAGCTCTCCCATGCGCTTGGTGCCCACAAGATTTTTGCCTTCTTCCATAATATCGCCAGTACGATAGCCTTGTTGTAAAACTTTACGCACTGCATTTTCAATGGCAAGGGCTTCTGTGTCGGCATCAAAGGCAAGGCGGAGCATCATGGCTGCGGACAAAATAGTGGCCAAGGGATTGGCTTTGTCTTGACCTGCAATGTCGGGAGCAGAGCCGTGAATGGGCTCAAAAAGACCTGGAGCGCTACTGCCAAGGGAAGCTGAAGGAAGCATACCAAGGGAGCCAGTGATAACAGAAGCTTCATCAGATAGAATATCACCAAAGATGTTGCCGGTTACAATAACATCAAATTGCGATGGATCGCGCACCAATTGCATGGCGGCATTGTCCACATACATATGTGAAAGCTCCACATCTTGATATTCTTTGTGCACTTCTATGACCACTTCGCGCCATAGGCGTGAGCATTCAAGCACGTTGGATTTTTCCACCGAGCAAACTTTCTTTTTACGTTTGCGAGCGGTTTGAAAGCCAACATGCGCAATGCGGCGGATTTCTTCTTCATCATAAATCATGGTATTATAACCCACGCGCTTACCATCGCGCTCTTCAAGGCCGCGTGGTTCACCAAAATATACATCGCCGGTAAGCTCACGAATAACTACTAAATCAAGTCCTTTAGCCGCAATATCCGCACGTAAAAGGCAGGCACCGGCCAATTCTTGAAAAAGTGTTGCAGGGCGCACATTGGCAAAAAGTCCAAGAGCTTTACGAATTTCAAGCAAGCCTTTTTCAGGGCGCACATTGTTTGCTAAATGATCCCATTTAGGGCCGCCCACCGCTCCAAGAAAAACAGCATCGGATTTTTGGCATGCGGCAAGTGTTGCTTCAGGTAATGGCTTTCCGGTGGCATCAATGGCAGCGCCGCCAATGAGTGCATCCTCAAAGGTAAAGGTATGATTAAACTTTTGCGCCACAGTATCAAGTACCTTGCGCGCTTCAGCTACAATCTCAGGGCCAACGCCATCACCGGCCAACATACAAATATGTTTTTGCATAAGGAGTCCTTATATTGTTTGGTTGTTTGTTTATTTGGTTTTTATTTTTTTTGAGGGGGAGAGGGGAAGCTTTTGCTAGCGCCAAAAAGTTTCCCCTCTCCCC
>CAYJHU010000109.1:2786-7924 GCA_964369655.1 uncultured Desulfovibrionaceae bacterium
TCCCCTTCAAAACGCGCTAATACTGTTCATTTTCATTAGCAGTGTTTTTTTCTTATATTTTTCAACTTGTTGAAAAATATAAGCACTAAGGATTCTTAAGGGGATTATCCCCTTAAGCGGAGGGTCTGGGAGGCAGAGCCTCCCAGTAAAAGCTTAATTGGCCAACTTCTGTTTTACATATTCCACAAGGCCGCCGGTATTTACAAGCTCAGCCATAGCTGGTGAGAGGGGAGGGCATTGAATGCTGGCACCTGTGCTCACATTGGTAATAAGACCGGTGGAGGCGTTGACATCAAGCTCGTCACCGTCATTGATTTTATCAACATCGTCGCCCACTTCCATGAGCATTAAACCCATGTTAAAGGCATTGCGATAAAAAATGCGTGCAAAGCTGTGCCCAATGACAACCTTCATGCCTGCACCCAAAATAGCTAGGGGCGCATGCTCACGCGAAGAACCACAACCAAAGTTGCGTTCTGCTACCATGATATCACCGGCGCTAACGCGATTTACCCAGCCTGGCTCAAGGCCTTCCATACAGTTTTGACCAAGCACTTGCATGTCCGCAGTGACTAAAAACCTTGCCGGAATAATGGCATCGGTATCAATATGTTCTCCCACTTTGTGGGCTTTTCCATGAAATTGCATATCTTTTCCTCTTGCGTATTATAAAGATTCAGGGCCGCAAACTATACCAGCCACAGCCGAGGCGGCTGCCACAAGGGGACTTGCCAAATACACTTCTGATTGCAAGCTGCCCATACGTCCTTTGAAGTTCCGGTTGGTTGTTGCCACAGCGCGCTCGCCATCGCCCAAAATACCCATATAGCCACCAAGGCAGGGGCCGCAGGTGGGAGGACTAATAATACAGCCGGCGTCGGTAAAAATATCAAAAAGCCCTTCCTGCATGCTTTGCTTCCACACGGTGGGAGTGGCAGGAATAACAATACAGCGCACAGACTTATCTACTTTGCGACCGCGCAAAATCTCTGCGGCGTCGCGCATATCTTCGATACGCCCATTGGTGCAAGAGCCAATGACAACTTGCTGAATGACCACATCTTTTACTTCGCTTACCGGCTTAACATTATCGGGGATATGTGGACAAGCAACCACAGGCGAAAGATTAGTTACATCAAATTGCACATGGCTTTCGTATTCTGCGCCAGCGTCGGCCGCAAGCTTTTGCTGATTTGGACGATGATGGGCATTACCATAGGCTATGGTAGCCTCGTCGGTAGCAAAAAGTCCAACTTTGCCGCCAGCTTCAATGGCCATGTTTGCCATGGTTAAGCGACCTTCGATGGATAAACTATCAATGACAGAACCGTCAAATTCAAGGGCTCTGTAAAGTGCTCCGTCTACGCCAATTTTGCCAATAAGTAATAAGATGAGGTCCTTGGCACGCATATACTTAGGCATTGTGCCGGAAAATGTGACGCGTATGGAAGGTGGAACTTTAAACCATGTTTCACCAAGGGCCATGCCGCCGGCTATGTCAGTGGAGCCAAGTCCGGTGGCAAAAGCGCCCACGCCCCCATAAGTGCAGGTGTGGCTGTCAGCGCCAATAACAATATCGCCGGAACCAACGAGTCCCTTTTCGGGTAAAAGCGCATGCTCAATGCCGCTTTCGCCGCCCTCATAATAGTGAGTAAGGCCTTGCTCTGCGGCAAATTTTCGTGAGACCAGCACTTGGTTGGCTGAATCTATATCCTTTGGCGGGGTAAAGTGATCCATGACAAAAACAACTTTATCCTTGTCAAAAACTTTTTTCGCGCCCATACCCTGAAAGGATTTGATGGCAAGCGGTGCTGTAATGTCATTGGCAAGCACCAAGGATAGTTTGCAGCGTACAATCTGTCCAACTTCCGTAATTTCTTGCTCAGTGTGCTTTTGTAAAATTTTCTGTGCCAGTGTATGTGCCATGTAATCTCCCTTTTATTTGCAATCGCTTTCTTTTTTGGTTAATCTATTCAATGCGTTAACATAAGCTCTCGCCGATGCTACGGTAATGTCGGGGTGCGCTCCGCGTCCCACAGCGCTAATGTTGGTAACCTGATCACAAATGCGCACTGTTACTTCGCCCTGTGCGTCAGAGCCACCGGTGATGGCGTTAACCACATATCTTTGTAATTCAGGCTTCTTATTAACAATGCTGCTGATGGTATTAAAGATGGCATCTATGGTTCCAACCCCAAAGCCAGCGGCGCTTTTTTGTTCACCGTTCACTTCCATAACAATGGCAGCGGTAGGCGGAATATCTTGCGTGGAAGAAGAGTTAATGCTGGCATGGATAAGACGATAACTGTCTGGAATACGGTATATTTCTTCCAGAACCAGTGCCACAAGGTCTTCGTCGTGGATAGTTTTTTTCATGTCGGCAAGATTTTTTACGGCCTCAAAGACTTGATCGATTTGTTCATCTTCAAGGTCATAGCCAAGGCTGTGTAATTTTGAGGCTACGGCATTATGTCCGGAGTGCTTGCCAAGCACCAACTCACTGGCGGCGCGGCCTACGGATTCGGGGGTCATAATTTCGTAAGTTTCACGATTTTTGAGCATGCCGTCTTGGTGAATGCCTGACTCATGCGCAAAGGCATTTCCGCCAATAATGGCCTTATTGGGCGGAATGTGCAAACCAATGGTCATGGAAAGCAAGCGACACGCAGGGTAGAGTTGCTCGGTGACAATATTGTTTTCAAAATTATAGTAATCTTTACGCACACGTAAGGACATGGCTACTTCTTCAAGCGCGGCATTTCCGGCTCGTTCCCCAATGCCTGCTAGCGTGACTTCTGCTTGGCGAGCACCGGCGCGCAAAGCTGCCAAGGTGCTGGCTACAGCAACACCAAGGTCATTATGGGCATGCACACTAAAGATGGCCTTGTCGCTATTGGGGGTGTTTTCAATAACATAGCGAATAAGATCAGCATATTCTTCCGGCATGGCATAGCCCACGGTATCCGGTAGGTTAATAACTTTCGCACCGGCATTGATGACGGCTTCGGTGACGCGGCACAAAAAATCGCGATCTGAGCGCGAAGCATCTTCGCAAGAAAATTCCACATTGGAGGTGTAGGAAGCTGCGCGTTTTACCGCATCCACCGCCATGGCGAGGACTTCGTCGGGGCTTTTGCGCAATTTGTGCTTCATGTGCAAATCAGAAGTGGAAAGGAAGGTGTGAATTCTGGGGTCTTGTCCCTCCTTTAAGGCTTCCCAGCAGCGATCAATATCGCGAGGAAGAGCACGGCTAAGGCCGGCTACTTGGATGTTGCGAGTTTGTGCGGCAATGGCTTGCACAGCCTCAAAGTCCCCCTGACTTGCGGCGGGAAAACCTGCTTCTATAATATCAACACCAACGATTTCCAATTGGCGTGCCAAGTGCAATTTTTCTGCAAGGTTCATGGTGGCGCCGGGAGATTGTTCTCCATCGCGTAAGGTTGTATCAAAAAAATAAATTCTATCACTCATGTTTTATTCCTTATATAACTGAAAATATTATTTACTGCTTCCTAGCTCTGTAATCATTATTTGTGTATCACTGTAGAAATCAAGCGTTTTTGAGCTTTTTTTGGGGTGAAAACTAAGGATTTCGAGCAGGCGTGAATCTAAAGCTTAACGACTAATCATCTTGTAGGGATAGACCACGTAGTAGCTCGCGATTACGGCGAGGGAGCATGACGAAAGTATAAAAAAGACCAGCCAAAATATATACCAATGCCACCACAAAGCCTAATATTTTAGGCTGTGAGGCTACAAGTGCAAGCAAAAGAATAGCCGTGACCATGGAGCTGAATGGGTGGGCACGCAAAAATGCATATTCTTTGAAAGAATAATAACGTACGCGGCTAACCATTAAAATTCCCAAGAGCAAGGTAAGCGCAAGGGTTATTGGTGCTGTAAAAGCCGCAAGGCTTTCTGGGATAAAACCTGCAAAAAACACAAAGGAAACAGCCGTACAACCGGCGGCAGGAGTGGGTAAACCCATAAAAAATTTCTTATTTGTCACAGCAGTTGACACATTAAAGCGTGCAAGACGCAAGGCTGCGCAGGCAGTAAAAATAAAGCATACTGCAATGCCAAAACGCCCATAGGTGTGTAAATGCCAATGCCACATAAGAATGGATGGCGCTACGCCAAAGGCCACAAGGTCAGCAAGGGAGTCGTACTGAATGCCAAACTCGCTGGCAGTATTGGTAAGACGTGCTACTTTTCCGTCAAGTCCATCCATGAGCGCACCAAAAATAATGGCAAGGGCCGCGGACTCATATTGTCCGGCCGAAGCCCAAATAATGCCTAAAAAGCCTGAGAATAAACTCAAACTTGTGATCATATTTGGAAGTAAATATACACCTTTACGGCGTGGAGATTTTTTTTCCATGGTAGTCGCTCTATGAATCCTTACGGGCAAGAATGCTTTGCCCAGCAAATACGTTTTCACCAATGTTTACACAAGGTTTATAATCATTAGGTATGTAAAGGTCAACACGTGAACCGAATTTAATCATACCAAAGCGTTCACCTTTTTGCAAGTTTTCACCTTCATCAACGCGGCAAACAATGCGCCGTGCAATGAGGCCTGCGATTTGCACCATGCACCAAGTATTATCATCTTCATCGCGCAGGCTGTAAGCGCAACGCTCATTTTCATGTGCGGCCTTATCCCATGCGGCATTGAAGTATTTTCCTTCATAATATTGAATGCTTTCTACCTTAGAAGTAATGGGAGCACGATTAACATGCACGCTAAATACATTCATGAAAATACAAATGCAGGTGCGTTCTTCGCCATTTATGGGGTCTTTTTGTGTGGCGATGCGGATAATGCGCCCATCGGCAGGGCTTATGGCAGTGCCATTTTCTGTGGGGGTAACGCGCTCTGGGTCACGGAAAAAATGAAAAGAAAACCAAGTAAGTAACAAAAATACAATGGCTGCCGGCCAGCATTGAATCAAAGCAAAAATCAAAGCTGAAAAAGCGCATAAAAATATACTAGGAAAACCTTCTGAAGTTACACCGATGGATGTTTTACGCATAAAAACCTGCTTTTTAAGTGTTTAGTAAATATGCGTGGCATTGTACTAAAGAGTATGTATGAAGGTCAAGTATGAATATACATTGAAAGACATGCTTGCACG
>CAYJHU010000110.1:0-7900 GCA_964369655.1 uncultured Desulfovibrionaceae bacterium
TATTGACCTTTTAGGCGTATTGCCCTATGGCATTGTATTGTCTTTTTGTTGCATGGCATTAAGATTTATAATACTTAAGGTAATGTCTTTAATATAAGGATGTTATCGATTTTTGAGGAGTTTCTCGGTGGAGAATAAGGTAAAAGAGCCCCAGCGTAAGGCAATAAAAATTGCTTCTAAGTCCCCCCACGTGGCTTATTTTTCTCCCATGTTGGAGAGTTTTGCGGCGCGTGATGATTTAAACGAAGTGGTCAAAAATCGCGTGGTTAAGGCCTGTGATCTTTTGGATGCGGGCGTTGCCCTGTATCCCAATGACTTTGTTAAAGAACATGACATTGCCGACGTGGTGCAAGAGTATGCCAGCGCCGATGTGGACACCCTCACAGAACTTGCTCAAGAAAAATCCTTTGCTCTGGCCGGGCGAATTATGGCTTTGCGCTCCTTTGGTAAGGCGGCGTTCTTTCATATTATGGATCACAGCGGCCGCATCCAATGTTATGCCGTCAAGGCAGAACTAGGCGAAGAGGTCTATGGCATCTTCAAGAAGTTTGACATCGGCGATATTGTTGGTGTTGTGGGCACGCTTTTCCTTACACAAACCGGTGAGCTGACTTTACAATGTACAAGCATTCGTCTGCTTTCGCGCTCCATGCGTCCTTTGCCTGAAAAATATCACGGCCTTAAGGATATGGAAACACGCTACAGACAGCGCTATGTTGACTTGCTTGTGACCCCAAAAACACGTGAAATTTTCCAAAAGCGCACCCAAATTGTGCGCGAATTCCGCCGTTTTATGGAAGATGCGGGCTTTTTAGAGGTGGAAACACCCATGATGCAAGCCATTGCAGGCGGTGCTACGGCTCGTCCTTTTGTTACGCATCACCATACCCTTGATATGCAAATGTATTTGCGTATTGCGCCGGAGCTGTATCTTAAACGACTCTTGGTGGGCGGATTTGAAAAAGTATTTGAAATTAATAGAAACTTCCGTAATGAAGGTATTTCCACACGCCATAATCCAGAATTTACCATGTGTGAATTTTACTGGGCTTATGCCACCTTTGAAAATTTGATGGATTTTACAGAAAATTTATTGGGGCATATTGTACAAAAGGTTTGCGGAAGCACCATCATTACCTATCAAGAGCAAGAAATTGATCTTACCCCCGGTACGTGGAAGCGTATTTCTTTCCATAATGCCTTGGAAGAAATTGGGGGGCATAAGCCTGAATTTTATACCGATGCGCAAAAGGTACGTGACTTTGTGCGCAGTCGCGGTGAAAAAGTGGTGGAAAGCGAAACCCTTGGTAAATTACAAGCTAAGCTCTTTGACCTTGATGTTGAGCCTAAGCTTATTCAGCCTACTTTTATTTATCACTATCCTACGGATATTTCGCCCTTGTCGCGCCGTAACGAT
This sequence comes from uncultured Desulfovibrionaceae bacterium, assembly GCA_964369655.1. Lineage (GTDB taxonomy): Bacteria > Desulfobacterota > Desulfovibrionia > Desulfovibrionales > Desulfovibrionaceae > CAYJAD01. The sequence goes on from CAYJHU010000110.1 coordinate 1,418, forward strand.
AAAAATCCTGAGATAACCGACCGTTATGAGTTTTTTATTGTGGGTAGAGAGCATGGAAATGCTTTCTCTGAATTAAACGATCCCATGGATCAGCGTGGACGCTTTGAAGATCAGGTGCGCGAAAAAGAAGCAGGCGACGATGAAGCCTGCGCCATGGATGAAGATTACTTGCGTGCGCTCGAATATGCCATGCCGCCGGCCGCTGGGCAGGGTATTGGCATTGACAGACTTGTTATGCTTTTGACAGATTCTGCATCCATTCGCGAAGTAATTCTCTTCCCGCTTTTGAAGAGCGAAGGATAAACCTTTATGTCTTTTGAGCTTTTTATAGCTATGCGCTATTTATTTTCGCGCAGTAAACAGACATTTATTTATATTATTTCCATTATGTCCATCCTTGGGGTGGCTCTTGGGGTGGCGGCGCTGGTGGTGGTGCTTGGCGTGTATAATGGTTTTTCCACGGATATTCGTGACAAAATCCTTGGCGCCAATGCCCATGTTATTATTATGAGCTATGTGCCCGGCGCCCTTGATGATACCAAGCCCATAATGGATAAAATCTTGGCTACTCCCGGTGTTAAAGACGCCACTCCCTTTATTTATACAGAAGTAATGCTTTCTTCTCCCAATGGTGCCAAGGGGCTTGTGCTGCGAGGTATTGACCCAAGTACTGCTCCCAATGTCTTGGGAATTTTAAATAAAATGAAAGAAGGCTCCGTAGAGGGATTGCTAGCCCCCGAGGTGCAGACCGGCCCTCCCGGTATTATTATCGGTAAGGAATTGGCAACGCGCTATCAACTTAAGCTTGGAAGCCGTGTGAATCTTATGGCCGGCTCCAGCAGCAAAGCCTCAACTGCCGGTTTTACGCCAAAAATCCGCCCCTTTATAGTGGTGGGTATTTTTGACACGGGCATGTTTGAATATGATCTATCCGTGGGTTTTGTGACCTTACCTGCGGCACGTAAAGTGCTAGATTTACCGGAAAATCGCCTCACCGGCATTGAAGTTGCCGTGGATGATGTCTATACCGCTGATGTAACAGCTGCGGCCATTGATAAAAGCCTTGATTCTGCGCACAGCGTTCGTCACTGGATGGAGATGAATGCCAATCTTTTTGCGGCCTTGGAGCTAGAAAAAATCGGCATGTTCATTCTTTTGACCATGGTGGTGCTCATAGGATCTTTTTCCATCGTGACCACCCTTGTGATGCTGGTCATGGAAAAAACGCGTGATATTGCCATTTTAATGTCCATGGGCGCAACCCGTGGCATGATTCGTCGTATTTTTATGCTTCAAGGCACAATCATTGGCTTTTTTGGCACCATGCTTGGCTATGTTTTGGGCATCAGCGTAGCACTTTTATTGAAAAAATATCAGTTCATTAAATTGCCTAAGGGTGTGTATACTATGGATCATTTGCCAATTATCCTCACTTGGTCAGACTCCTTGATTGTGGGCGCAAGCGCCATGCTCTTATGCTTTTTAGCTACAATTTATCCGGCAAGACAAGCAGCACGACTCCAGCCTGCGGAGGCCTTGCGTTATGAATAAAAAAAAATTATATATTTTAGAAAGTGTAGAAAAAACCATAAAAGAGCCTACACAAAGTCTAGATATTTTCAAGGATATCAATCTAATAGTGCATGAAGGCGAATCAATTTCCATAGTTGGATCGTCTGGTTCGGGCAAATCTACCCTCTTGCATCTTATGGGAGTTCTTGATACTCCTACGAGAGGAAAGATATTTTTCGATGGAAAGGACTTGCAGTTATTGAGTGCGGACGAAATGGCGCACTTAAGAAATTCTTCCATCGGTTTTGTTTTTCAGTTCCATCATCTCCTACCCGAATTTAGTACGGTGGAGAATGTAGCCATGCAAGCCATCATAGCCGGTATGCCTCGTAAAGAGGCCATGGAAAAGGCTGTGAATATACTGAAGCGAGTGGGGCTTGGCGAACGCTTAACGCATAAGGTAACAACATTATCCGGCGGAGAAAGACAGCGCGCTGCCATTGCAAGGGCTGTCCTTATGCAACCACGTGTGTTGCTGGCCGATGAGCCCACCGGAAATCTTGATGAAATGTCCGGAGAGGGCATTGAAGAATTGCTCTTGGAGCTAAATACAGAACTTGGAATGACCTTGGTGGTCGTAACACATAACAACAAATTGGCAGCTAGTATGGGCCGAAGTCTTGAGCTTCGTTCGGGAGTATTATATGAAAAAACATCTGCTTAACTGGGGATTAATTTTAGCCTTTGTCGTCATGGGCTTTGGAGCAAGTGAGGCCTTTGCCGCAAGCAAGGTTCTCATTTTACCATATCAAGTTAACGGCGACCCAAGTAAGGCCAATCTAAGAAAGAATGTGCCAAGCCTTTTGACCGAAAGGTTACAGAAAAAAGGCATGACTGTTATTTCCCCAGCGCAAACGGCAACTTTACTTGCCAATCAAGGTGTACAAAGCGTTGACCTTGCCACGGCGCAAAGCCTTGGACAAAGCGCCGGTGCTGACGTTGTTATCTACGGAACTTTCAACCAATTGGGTGATGGTTTTACGCTAGATTCACGCGTTGTGCCCATTGGTGGTAACCAAAACCCTGCTGTGGTGACTCTTTCAAGAGAAAATATGTTAGAGCTTGCAGGAGCCGCCGATGACCTAGCCTCTCGTGTGGGTGGTCGCTCCGTACCAAATGCGTCACAAATTTTATATAATACGCCTTCATCTGCTCCCGCTGTACCAGCACCAGAGCTAGCTCCTTCCACACCCATTGCGCCTGCCTTGGCCGCTGCGCCTGTCAATGTGCCCAAAGGTGCATTGCAAGATATACGCATTGAGGGGCTTCGTATTATGGATCCGGAAGCTGTGCTCATGCGCCTTGACGTGCATAGAGGTGACTTTGCCAATGAAGCTGTCATCAACGATGAAGTAAAACGTATTTGGGATATGGGTTACTTCAGCGATGTAAGGGCTCGTCTTGATGCTGGACCAACCTTGGTTTTCTCTGTAGTAGAAAAACCACGTATCTCAAGCATTGAAGTTACAGGTGCCGACGAAATAGATTCTGAAGATATTATTGCGGCTATGGGTACTAAAACAGGCACTGTGCTTAATGATAGAACCTTGGCCGAAGATATGCAAAAGGTACGCGACCTTTATAGCCAAGAAGGTTACCATAATACTCAAATAAACCACAGAGTCATTGCCCAAGAAGGCGGACGCGGCGCTCGTTTGGTTATTGAAATCAACGAGGGCGAAGAGCTCTTTATTAAAGAAGTGAATATCGTTGGCCTCAAAGAGCTTGATCAAGGCGACATTGAAGAATATATGGCCTTGAAACCACGCAACTTCCTGTCCTTCATTTTGGGCGGTGGCGTTATGGAAGAAGAGCATCTTGAGCGCGATACCAACGCCATTGCTGTTTACGGCTTAAACGAAGGTTATGTAGACATACAAGTGGCCGCCCCTGCCGTGAAATACGAAAAAGACGGTATTGTTATTACCTTTAATGTGGATGAAGGCCGTCGTTTTAAGATTGATAAGGTAGAATTTGGCGGACAACTCATTGATGAAGATGAAAAGCTTCTCTCCCTTGTAACAATGGACGAGCGTAAAGCTGATGGTGACTATTTCTCCATCACCACCATGCAAGATGATGCCAAAAAAATTAAAGAATACTATGCAGATCAAGGCTATGCCTTTGCAGAAGTTAACCCAAAAATTGTTAAAGACCCAGAAGGGCAAGCCGTTGTTTCTATTGGTTACTTTATTACCAAGAAGCAAAAAGTATATATCCGTCGCGTAGTGCTTGAAGGAAATGAAAAAACTCGCGATAACGTTCTTTTACGCGAAATGCGTATTGCTGACGGGGATATGTATCAAGGCGCCAAAATGGTTCGCTCCACTCAGCGCTTAAAAAGACTTGGCTATTTCTCCGCTGTAGATACTGAACTTGTTCCCACGGAAAATCCAGAAGAAGTTGATTTAAAAGTAAAAGTTAAAGAAGGTAATACCGGCTCGGTTATGCTTGGTCTTGGTTACTCCACGTACTATGGACTTGGTGTTTCCGGATCTATCCAAGAGCGTAACCTTTTTGGTCGTGGCTATTGGATTAAGTTACAAGGCTTTACCTCTACTGACCGTAGCAATGGTGTACTCTCTTTCACAAATCCACGTGTTTTTGATACTGACTTGCTCTTTGGTAACGATTTTTACTATACCTATGATGATTGGGATGACTTTACCAAGACAACCATTGGTGACAGCATTCGTTTTGCATATCCCATTGGCGAGTACACTTCTGCCAGTATTGGATATCGTCTTGAGCGCTATACCATGGACGATATGGGTGAATATGCCGCGCCATCTATCAAAGAATATGAAGGTATTAACTGGACAAGCGCAGTCATGTTCCGTGTTGCACGCGATACCACAGACGATCGCAAAAGACCCACTGAGGGAACCATCACACGTATTTCTTTAGAATATGGTGGTAACTTCCTTGGCGGTACAGATAACTTCTTTAAGGCCGTTTTCGATTGGCAGGGCTTCCTTGCTATAGATAGAAAGAAAGAGCATGTGCTTCGCTTGCGTACTCGTCTTGGCGGCGTATTCCAAAACAGTGATCACATTGTGCCGGTATTTGAGCGCTTCTATGTGGGCGGTATTGATACCATTCGCGGCTTTGACTATTCGCACATCTCTCCCAAGGACGACGTATATGGCGACGTTATTGGTGGTGACCGTATGGGCGTTGTAAACTTAGAATATTCTTGGATATTCCAAAAAGACTTAGGCTTGACCATTGTGCCGTTCATCGATGCTGGCTTTAACATTGATTCAAAGACAATGAGCTATCATGATCACATTGTGGCAACAGCTGGTGTAGAACTACGCTGGGCCTCACCCATGGGTGATTTACGCCTTGCTTATGGTATTCCGCTTACCGAAGATTATTCCGGTAAAAGACGTACTGGACGTTTTGAATTTACCATGGGACAAGAGTTTTAATAAAAACTGCTAAAAAATGATAAAAGCCGGTGTAATTATGCGCCGGCTTTTTTTTGTTATATAAGCTCGTTAAAATCTTACTATACGCATACGATATTGATTTTTTATTAATTTCTATTGCAAAAATTTTATTTTCTGTATACTATATTTCTAAGCCAAAATAGGCTTTGTGAGGATTAAGATGTAACCTTTAACTTCATTCTTGGAGGATGTATGGCTATCATTGAAAGAGTAGACGGATTTTTTATTCCAAGTGTAACCCTTATCGGCGCTGGCGCTGCTAAATCTATCCCAGCCCGCATTGAATTGCTTAATGCCAAGAAACCTCTTATCGTAACCGATAAAGGTATAGTTCAGACAGGAATCTTAAAGCAAGTTACTGATATTTTAGATGCCGCAGGCATGAAATATGCTATATTTGATGAAACAATTCCTAATCCTACCGATAATAACGTCGATGCCGGCGTAAAAGTATATCAAAAAGAAAAATGTGACAGCTTAATTACCCTTGGTGGTGGTTCTGCCCACGACTGTGGTAAGGGCGTTGGTCTTGTTGTAGCTAACGGTGGCAAAATCCATGATTTTGAAGGCGTGGATAAATCTACCAAAAGCATGCCTGCCTATGTGGCAGTGAACACCACCGCTGGCACAGCCTCTGAAATTACACGTTTTTGCATCATCACCGACACTAGCCGCAAAGTAAAAATGGCCATTGTTGACTGGCGCGTAACCCCCAATGTAGCCATCAATGACCCATTGCTTATGATGGGTATGCCAGCAGCTCTTACTGCCGCAACCGGTATGGATGCTTTGACTCACGCAGTAGAAGCCTATGTTTCCACCGCTGCAACTCCTATTACTGATGCCTGTGCAGAGCAATCCATCAGACTTGTATTCCAACACTTGCGCAAAGCCGTAGCAAATGGCTCTGACATCAATGCTCGCGAAGGTATGTGCTATGCACAGTATCTTGGCGGTATGGCCTTTAACAATGCTTCTCTTGGTCACGTACATGCCATGGCGCACCAACTCGGCGGCTTCTATGACTTGCCACATGGTGAGTGTAATGCCATCTTGCTCCCGCATGTAGAAGAATATAACCTTATTGCAAACCTTGATAAATTTGCAAGAATGGCTAGCCTCATGGGCGAAAATACCCACGGTATGCCAAAGCGTGACGCTGCCTTAAAGTGCATTGCTGCCATTCGTCAGCTTTCCAGTGACGTAGGCATCCCAGCCGGTATTACAGAACTTGGCGAGCGTTATGGTAAGAAAGTGAGCAGAAAAGACATACCAACCATGGTTGCAAATGCTCAAAAAGACGCTTGCGGGCTTACAAACCCACGCAAGATGACTGATGCTGCTGTAACAGCTATTTATGAAGCTGCTTACTAAAATTTGCAGCACTGCATTCTAATTTGATTTTTTCTGGGGGAAACTTTTTTGAAAAAAAGTTTCCCCCAGACCCCCATCAAAA